>NZ_MVQM01000125.1:0-33287 GCF_002067195.1 Pelotomaculum sp. PtaB.Bin117
GGAATGTGCCGAATCAGGCAAAGGTCCCGTGAACTAAGGATATACGCGCCCTTTTCATCTTCTTCAAAGGGCAGGTACACTCCCGGTCTTGTTTCCTCCACCAGGGCGTACTTCCAGCGGCAGGACTGCGCGCAGTCGCCCCTGTTGGCATCTCTGCCGGCGAAGTAGTTGCTCAACAAACAGCGCCCGGAATACGAAATGCACATGGCGCCGTGGACGAATACCTCCAGTTCCACCCCCACCCGCTCCCGGATTTCCCTGATTTCATCAAGTGACAACTCGCGGGCCAGAATGATCCGGGAAACACCCTGTTTTTCCCAAAAACGCGCCGCAGACCAATTGGTGGTATTGGCCTGCGTGCTTAAATGCACCGGTAACGCCGGATGAAACTTTCTTACCAGCTCAACCACGCCCGGATCAGATACAATCACTCCGTCCGCGCCGGCCGCCCGGACAGTGTCAAGATAACCGGGCAGGACAGTCAGATCGCTGTTGTGCGCGAATATATTTACCGTAATATAAACCCGGACTCCCTTTTCATGAGCAAACCGTACCCCGGCAGCCATTTCTTCTTCACTGAAATTTCCCGCGCCGGCGCGCAGCCCAAAAAGCCGTCCACCCAGGTAGACGGCATCAGCACCGTAAAGCACGGCCACTTTCAATTTTTCCAGGTCTCCGGCAGGCGCCAGAAGCTCCGGTTGCTTCACTGCAGATACCTCTCTTCATTGGCATTGTGCTCCGCCAGCGTTCTGGCAAAGGCATGGGAGCCGTCCGGCTTGGCAACATAATAAAAATCACCTGTCACTACCGGATGAACCGCCGCAAGCAATGAGGACCTGCCGGGCGCGGCTATCGGCCCGGGCGGAAGCCCTTGCGCGCGGTAAGTATTATAAGGTGAATCGACTTCCAAATCTTTATAGGAAAGCTGCGGCTTGTTAGCTCCCAGGGCATATTGCACCGTCGCATCGACTTGCAGGAGCATGGAGCAAGACAGGCGGTTATAAATTACCCCGGCTATTAACGGCTTATCCTCCTCAATTTTTGCCTCCCGCTCCACCAGCGAAGCGATGGTCACAGCCTGGTGCAGAGTCAGCCCCGCTGCCAGCGCCAGCGCAGTATAGTCAAGATCATTTATTTCCTGCTCAAAACGGCTCAGCATCAGCTCAATGATGGCACTTTCACTGATACCCCTGGTTACCTGGTAGGTATCCGGAAAAAGATAGCCTTCCAGACGCTTTTCATTTTTCGGCAAATCCCGGATAAAAGAGTAGCTGTAATCGTCGTTGGCAACCGCCCTGTAAAAACGCTCCCGGTTAACCAGCCCCTTGCTTTCGAGCAGGTCGGCTATTTGGGCGGTGGTAAATCCTTCGGGCACGGTAAATGTCTGGACCACCAGGCGGCCGTCAATTAATTCAGCCAATATTTGCGACATTGAAAGCCCGTTGTTCAGCATATACTCACCAGCCTTGATCTGTCCGTCCTGCCCTTTCCACCTGGCCAAAAGACTAAACGCCGCAGCGCTCCGCACCAGTTTATTTTGCCGCAGGATATCCCCCACCTGCCCGGCGGACGCCTGCAGGGGCACAGTCACGATCACATCCCCGGCCTTGCCGGGCGGCGCCACGGGCGACAGCAAGACCAAGGCGCTGATAGCAATAGCTGCCAGACAAAAAATAATTGACGGGATTAAAAGGCAAAACTTATATCTCACCAGCCATCTGCCCGCGGTTTTTTTTTCTTTTAACTTGCCCATGCCAAGCCTCATAACATATCTTTCCGTAATCCTATTTGACACGGATTATTGAACGCTGCCGCACCGTTAACCTGGTTTGCCGCAATCCCGCTCCGACTCGCGCCTCATTGATTGGCGGAAGGCTTTAACGCAGGGATCGCCTGATTAACCGTTTGGTTTACGCTGCTTTCCGTCCCGCTGTTATTCCCGCCATTCACACCGCCCATGTTCTGATTTGTATTGCTCTGGACGTTTCGACCGCCAGCCGGCTTGTTTGCCCCGCCCGCCCCCGGTGAAGGAGTTGAGGGTGCAATTTGCGGCAGGGCTTGTTCCAAGGTGCCAACCGCAATCACTTTATTCACCGGACTATATTCACTGGAAGAAAGATATTCTCTTTTTTCCACCGCGCCATTTGAAAAGAATACCCGCTCCGCTGACGCTTTAAACCCTTTCTGGCCTTCCTGCTTAACAACCTGCTCGCCTTTAAGCAGGTTGGGATCATTCTCGTAAACCACACCAGGCTCGATCTCCTGAGTAACCCAGGAACTCACCCGCACATCTTTTTTATAGGCGGTATTGCCATATATCTTTAAACCAATCTGCCCTCCGGAAACAAAAGACTTGATAAAAATGTAACTTTCCGTATTGTTGCGAAACCTAAAATCTATCTCGTCGTATACCACGGTGGCGTCCCGGCCGATTGGCACATAGGTGACCGGCAGGGAGTGGTTGGAACGTTCCACAATTTCCAGGCCGGCCAGCAGGACACAGTTATAGAGGGTTGTGGACACCTGGCACACTCCGCCTCCCACGCCATCCACAAACTCATTGTTGACAATTATGGGAGCAGTCTTATAGCCCGTTTCCGAACTACGCGGGCCGACTACTTTATTAAAAGACACCTCATGTCCCGGGCGGATTAGTTGTTCGTCAAAAGCGTGCGCCGCCACGCTGATATTATAGGTGCGGCTTACTTTGGCGGGATCAAACCAGGTGGTATAACCGGCCAGGAGGCCGTTTATCCCCATCGACTGGACCATCTCAGTCGAACGGGCGGGCGGCACGGTAATCATGGCCATTTCCACTTCCGGTTTTTGACTTTCAACAATGGCTGAGGTAAGGTCGACCGTCAACTTTTCCATATCTATGATTGTACCGTCTTTCGCCGGCCGCACGGAAACCGCGTCATTTGCGTCTATTATAAAATTCGCGTCGACAGGATCAACGGTTATGCCGCGGGTCAACTCTTTCACCCGTTGACTCAGCCTATCCTGATCAAACCCAACAGCGGGAGAAATGATCATGCCGCTTTGCTTTAGCTGCTTTCTGTCCCGCCACTGCTGGATCAGGCTGCCCTTTCGCCCGGCCTGGAGGGCCGCGTCCATTACCGCCTCCTCATCCAGTTCAAATCCTGCTTCATTTAACAGCAACGGCCAGCGCTGGTCCTGATAACAAAGCGTCACCTTGGCAGCCCGCAGGCTTTTTTCCAGTTCAGAAAGCTTTGCCGCGCCTTCCGGCTTGTTTAAATTTCCCAGCTCAATGCCCATAACCTCCACACCGGGCAATACCTTCTCTGATGTGGAGCTAAAAAACCCCGAGCTAAAAAAAACCAATGGCGTTATAAGTGCAACTACGGCTAGCACACATACCACAACGCGGGTGCTTCTCACGGGCACAACCACACCCCTTATTTTAATCATTTACATAATGATATGTTCGAAAACCATTAAACAGTCATCCACAGACCACGCGCCAACAATAAAAAAGCCGCTTGCGGAGTCAAACTCCTCAACCAGCCACATTATCTAAATTTCACTCAACTTCTTCCAAGTTTATTCTCTCTTCCCATGCGTCAGCGACTTTCTCCCATTCCTCATCTTCCTCAATATCGACTAGCAGCTCGTTTCCGTCGTCATCATATGTAATTTTCAGGATGATCGCCTCTTCGCTGTCTTCCTCCACAGGCAACAAGATAGCATATTCAGAACCGTCCACCTCTATGATATCAATGACCATAAAGTCATGTTCCGCGCCTTCTTCATCAATCAGAGTTATTACTTCTTCTTGTTCGGCCACCGTTTTCACCTCTTCAGCAATTTATTGATAATATTACACCTAAGAATGGTCACAAGTCAAGAAATTCTAACATTTCATTCAGTATTGAACAACCCTGGCCATTTCTAGCTTCCGGGGGATGTTTTCCTGCTGCGGCTGTCGAGATAGCCCTGCAGGATTAAAGCGGCAGCCATTTTATCAATCACCTGCCGCCGTCTGGAGCGGCTGAGATCGGCTTTAATCAGCAGCTTTTCCGCCTCCGCTGTGGAGAGGCGCTCATCCCACAGTTCGACGGGCAGATGAAGCGCTCCCGATAACCGGTTCGCAAAGGTCTTAATTTTTTCCGCACGCTGGCCGGAACTGCCGTTCATATTTATCGGCAACCCGACAACTATGCGCTCAACTTCGTATTTTCGGGCTGCCTCCGCAATCTTTTTTATATCCGCCTCGCGTGAACCTTTGCTGACAATCACCTCCACCCCTTGGGCAGTCCATCCCATCGGGTCGCTGACTGCCACACCAATTCTTTTATCCCCCAAATCAAGGCCCATTATCCGCTCCAAACAAAAAATCCCCTTAATTAAATGACTTTAATACAGAATTCAGGGCAAACCGATCCGCAGTAACCACAAAGAGTGCACTTCGCCATGTCTGCCACAGCCTTGCCGCCGGACAGGCTTATCGCGCCTGACGTACACCTTTTTACACATTCGCCGCATCCGGGACACCATTCCTCGATACATAAGCGCCGCGGCCGGCGGGCCACCTTTGCCTCCAAACTTGACGGAACAGTCTGTCCACTAAAAAGACGCGTGTTATAATCGACTTCATCCCGGGAGCTCATCCCCACCGCCACAGAAGCCAATTCAGGTATAGATAAAATATAATTCAAGGCCTCTTCGGAACGACTCAGCAGATGCCCCCCGCCCAACGCTTTCATAGCGTAAATCCCTTTTCCAGCATTAAAGGCTTTTCTGATGGCCTGGAGCATGTCTTGCGCCGTACCTCCCCTGATCCCTATCCCCGCCATATTGAGCAGCGGGTGGATCACATCTATCTCCGGAACAGCGGCGGCGCCCAGCACTCCTTGCACATGGTGAGTGGACACACCGATGGCGCGCACAAGACCTTTTTCCCTGGCTTCCAACAAATATTCTATAGCTTCCCAGTGACCTTTTATCGTTAATAATGATTCTTGCTCATGCAGCATGAAAACATCTATATAATCTCTGCCAATCAGCTTAAGCGCTTTTTCAACGCTCTCCCGCATACCCTGACCGGTATAGGCGTAACATTTTGATACCACGACAACTTCCCGGCCAAAATCCCGGAGCGCTTCACGAATATAAGGATAAGTGCCATAAAGCTCCGCGGTGTCAATAAAATTTACCCCCGCTTCCAACGCCTTGCGGATCACGCCGGCTCCTTCCGCCAGGGGCAGGTTGGCCTGCAGCGGACCAATGGTAAGCGCCCCGAAACACAAGCGGGATACTGTTATGCCCGTCCTTCCAAGCACCCTGTACTGCAACTGCCGCCATCTCCTGTCAAGGGTCAGATACTATTTCTGAGATAATATTTTACCAGTTCCTCCAGCAACTCATCCCGTTCCAAGCGGCGGATCAAACTGCGGGCATTCCCGTGACTGGTAATATAAGCGGGGTCTCCTGACAGCAAATAGCCGACAAGCTGGTTAATGGGATTGTATCCTTTTTCAACCAAGGCCGCGTAAACCTTAAGCAAGATATCCCGCGCCTGGTTATAATCCTCGCCTTGAATTTTAAACATCATAGTCTCGTCAGTATTATCCCACGTCATCGCGCGAACCCCCTTTCCACCATTGTATTTACTAATATTCTACACCTGCTTTTCATTTCCTCCATTGCTAAATATAACTATAAAAGATATTCTTAGTATTCCCCATTGCGACACACGTCCATAACTTTATCTTTTATTCCCGCGACAATTTCCTCCGTACGCATGCTGCGCGAACCTTTTACCAAAACAGCGTCGCCGCTTTTGATCATTTTTTTCAGGCTTTCCAAGGCGCCTTTATTATCAGCATACTTCTCCACCCCCGTACATCCTCGTACAGATTCTATGCCCTCCGCTATCCACGCGGCTCGCGTGCCAACCGTCAAAACCACGTCAATACCGTATTCCGCCGCTTTTACCCCCAGATCAAAATGACTTTGGTAAGCAAACCGTCCCAGTTCCATCATGTCGGCAAGCACGGCGATACGTCTTTTGACGCCGTTCATGCCGGCCAGCACCAACAAGGCGGCCGCCATGGAATCCGGACTGGCGTTGTAAGTGTCGTCAATAATATGCAGATCACCTGATTCCAGCAGCTGTTGACGCATCTTTTCGCCTTTGAACGCAGACAGTCCCCTTGCGGCCGCGTCAAGCTCAATGCCGTTTTGACATGCTGCCGATAAAGCCGCCAGAGCGTTATAGACGTTGTGCCTGCCCGCCGCCGGAACGTAAACTCTTTGCCTGCCTTCAGGATATACGAATTCAAAGCTGGAACTATTGTTGCCATGTTCCACACATTCAGCGCGGTAGTCACACCAGTCAGCCAACCCGTAAAAAAACGTCTTGTGGCGCATTTTCCCTTTATATTCCGCAAGCAATGGATCATCACCATTCAGAATAACGATTCCATTATTATTCATGCCGCGAGTGATGCTCATTTTTTCACGCTGTATGTTTTCCAGCGAACCCAACTGCTCAATATGTGAAATCCCTATATTAGTCACCACGGCAATATCAGGCTTCGCAATTAAAGACAGCTCTGCTATTTCACCAAATTCGCTCATTCCTATTTCCACAACGCCGGCTTCATGCCGGTCTTCCAGCATAAGGATCGTCAACGGCAATCCGACCCTGCTGTTAAAGTTGCCTTCTGTCTTCAAAACACACTTTTCCGCTGACAGCGCGGCGGCTATCATTTCCCTGGTGGAAGTTTTCCCTGCGCTGCCTGTCACCGCTGTAACAGGGATATTAAAGCGCCCGCGGTGATAGCAGGCGATATCCTGGAGTGCCTTGCGAGTATTATCAACAGCAATCCACACACCTTCACCGACGACATCATCTTTATGCCGCTGGGTCAGCACTCCCGCCGCACCATTTGCAAAAGCGTCTTCAATAAAATCATGTCCGTCAACCCGGCTGCCGATAATCGGCACAAACAATGAGTTATTCCCTTTTTTTTTCGAATCCGTATGCACCAAAAGAAACTTTTTGTCACGGCTGCCGCAAAGCAGCCGTCCTCCGGCAGCGTGCAGCACCTGCTCAACACTCAGCGGTTTCATGGCCACCACCTTAGCTTGCTTTTAACGGTTTAAGGACTTTAGAACATCCGCGACGATTTCACGTTCATCCATGTGATATTTAGTGCCGCGAATTTCCTGATACTGTTCGTGCCCTTTACCCGCAAGCACCGCGATATCGCCCGGCTGCGCCGTTTCTATCATGTAACGGATAGCCTCTCGCCTGTCGTGAATTTTTACATATTTTCCTTCCGTCGGCTTAATACCCTGCTCAATGTCCTTGATGATCTCCTCAGGATCTTCATCACGCGGGTTGTCCTCGGTTAAGATAGTGAAATCAGCCAACCTCCCGGATATTTCACCCATTTCAAAGCGCCGCCGCCTTGCGCGGTTGCCGCCGCAGCCAAATAAGCAGATCAACCTTGCAGGCTGGTAAGAGCGAAGCGTATTCAACAGGCTCTTCAGGCTGACGGCATTGTGGGCGTAATCTATCAGCAAGGTGAAATGCGGCAGGGCCGGCACAAATTCCAGGCGGCCTTTGACCCTGATGTTTTCCAGCGCGAGGCTGACGGCGTCGGGGCCGACCCCTAAAAGCAGACATGTCGAAATCGCGGCCAGAGCGTTGTATACGTTAAACTCACCAGGAACCCCCACGGTAATATCAAATTCCAGCCCCGGGCCGCGCAGCCTGAACATCACCCCAAGCCACCCGGGCCGGGCAAGCCGCTCTAGTTTTACGGCCCTGAATTCCGCATTGTCACAAAACCCAAATGTAGTAACCTTACAGGTACTCCCTGTCAAAATTTCCTGGTGCTTAGGATCGTCTATGTTAATCATGCCATGCCGGCACATTCTAAAAAGTTTTGATTTGCACTGAAGGTAATCCGCAAAGGATGCATGTTCATTGGGGCCGATATGATCCGGTGAAATGTTAGTGAAAATACCGACATCAAAGTCAGTCATCGCCACGCGTTCCATCATCAGTCCTTGCGATGAAACTTCCATGACGGCGCTGTCACAGCCATTATCCAGCATCTCCCTGAAAAGCTTTTGCAAATCGTAGGACTCCGGCGTGGTATTTCGCGCTTTGCTCTTCCGCTCCCCCACAATAGTTTCAATAGTGCCGATTAAGCCGGTTTTATGGCCGGCCTGCTCCAGAATGGATTTGATCATATAAGCGGTGGTGGTTTTACCTTTGGTTCCGGTAACGCCGATAAGTTTGAGCCGCCGTGAAGGGTGGCCGAAAAACGCGGCTGAAACATATGCTAAAGCGTAACGCGTGTTCTCCACATATATTACCGTCACGCCCTGTTGAACCTGAACCGGTTTTTGCGCCAACAAAGCTTTCGCTCCACGTTCGCAGGCGGCGGGAATAAATTGATGCCCGTCCGCGACCGTGCCTTCAATACAGACAAAAAGACTGCCGGGAACCGCTTTCCGGGAGTCGTACGCTATATCGGTGATCTCTATATCCATATCCCCGTCAATATGTGAATATTTCATCCCTTCGATAATCTGCGACAGCCTCATGACGATTCCTCCATCTATATCTCCCCGTCGAACACCCTTTCCGAGGGGCCTGTCAAAAAAATATGCCCGCTGCCGGCATCCCAGTCGATATACAACTCGCCGCCTATTTGCCTGACCACGGCTTTACGCTCACAACGTCCGGTAAGCACGCCGCCGACCACTGAAACACAGCATCCCGTGCCGCATGCGAGCGTTTCTCCGGTGCTCCGCTCCCAAACCCGCATTTTCAACGTGTTCCGGTCAATAACCTGGGCAAATTCAGCATTAACCTTTTTCGGAAAAATTTTATGATGCTCCATCGCCGGGCCATAACGTGCCAAGGGAAAAGTGTCCACATCATCGATAAAAGCCACCACATGCGGATTTCCCATTGACACGGCCGTAGCCATGAAAACACGGCCGTCAACTTTCAACGGCTGCTCCACATAAGCATCACCGGGGAAATCCACCGGTATTTTTAACGGCTCCAGAACAGGAATCCCCATATCTGCCGAAATCATGGAAACAAGACCATTTTTAACAGTCAGCTCCAATGTTCTAATGCCGGCGAGAGTTTCAATACTAAGACTTGATTCTTTCGTCAACCCATAGTCATATACATATTTGCCCACACTCCTGAGTGCGTTTCCACATATCTCCGCTTCGGTTCCGTCAGGATTAAACATCCGCATCCGGAAATCAGCTTTTTCAGACGGCAGGATTAATACAAGTCCGTCCGACCCCACTCCGTAGTGGCGGTTGCTTAAAAAAACCGCCCACTTTGAGGGGTTGTCAACTACCTGGTTTAAACAATTGATGTATATATAATCGTTGCCCAAAGCCTGCATTTTGGTAAACTTCATTTTCATTTTCCCCCAAACAGAACTAGGCCAACGCCTGGTCGAGATCATTTATTATATCCTCAACATTTTCTATGCCCACGGAAAGCCGGAGCAGCTTATCCGTGATTCCCACGCGCTCTCTAATTTCCTGCGGAATAGACGCGTGCGTCTGCACCATCGGATAGGTAATCAATGATTCAGTTCCGCCAAGACTCTCGGCAAATATGATCAACTCGACTTTTTGCAGCACTTGCTCAACCAGCGCCACGTCTTTCACTGTAAATGAGATCATGCCGCCGAAACCATCACTCTGGCGTTTGGAAATCTGATATGATTCATGTTCCGGCAAGCCGACAAAATAAACTCTTTCCACTTTAGGATGTGTCTTTAGCCAATCAGCCACCATAACAGCATTCTTCTGGTGTCTTTCCATGCGTAGCGCGAGCGTTTTAATCCCTCTGAGAACAAGCCATGAATCAAACGGGGACAACCCGGACCCCTCAGTTTTGAGAATCAGACGGAGCTTTTCCGCAAGCGATTCTTTTTCCACAACAACCAATCCCGCCATGGTATCATGATGGCCGGCAAGAAATTTGGTGGCGCTGTGAATAACAATATCCGCCCCAAACTCAATCGGTCTCTGAAAAAACGGAGTAAGAAAGGTATTGTCCACCACCGTCAGAATACCCCTGGATTTCACCAAACCCACAATTGCCGCGATATCAGCCACCTTCATCATCGGATTGGTCGGCGTCTCGATAAATACCATCCGGGTATTGGGGCGAAGCGCCTCCTCCACCTTCTCAACGCGTGAAGTATCCACATAAGTAAACTCAGTATTGTATTTTACCCAAATCTCCTCAATTAGCCTGTACGTTCCACCATATAGATCGTCGGAAACCACAACATGATCTCCCGCTCGAAGCATGGAAAAAATGGCTACCACTGCGGCCAGACCACTGGAGAAGGCAAAGCCGTACTTCCCGCCTTCAAGAATAGCAATAGTATCTTCGAGTTCTTCTCTGGTAGGATTCTGCACCCTGGAATAATCGTAGCCGGCTTTCTCGTAAAGAGCGGAGTGTCTAAATGTCGCAGTCTGGTAAATAGGGATGCTTATAGCGCCGGTCAGCGGGTCATACCCTTTATAACCATGAACAACTTTGGACTCAATTTTAATACCAGATTTTTTATTATTATCATCAATCATTTAGTATATCTTCCCTTTCGTTTTCTTCCATTTTCAATGGAATATTTAAAAATCTTAATTAATCAGCAGGTTTAATTATTAATTCTTTTTAGTAAACAAATATCCTGCTCATTATATAAAAAAGTATATATATTGCCATTTTATTCTAATACCATGTAAATAATTACCATAATTGGCATGGTCATAAATAATAGGGAATCAGTTCAACATATATTCTTGTCCACATCAATATAAATAGAAAGATTTATGTTTTACTACAAGCAGCACAATGGTTTATAATTGTTACTAATTTCAGGGAAAGGTGACGTAAATGATCTATCGCAAAGCTAAAATAACCGACGTTGAGCCGATTCACGCATTAATTACTTACTATGCCGACCGGGGACTGATGTTGGCGCGGTCTCGCGCCATGCTTTACGAGAGTCTGCGCGAGCTGACAATTGCTGAAGAGCAAGGTATGGTGATCGGCGCCGGCGCGCTGAATATTATCTGGGAAGACCTCGCTGAAATCCGGGCGCTGGCCGTGGCGCCGGAATACGCAGGACGGGGAATCGGCCGCAATCTCGTTAAAGCATTCATTGATGAAACGCGAGAGCTGGCCATTCCCCGTGTATTCGCCTTGACCTATCAGCAGGCGTTTTTTGAAAAATGCGGTTTTCAAATCGTGGCTAAAGAATCTTTGCCCCAGAAAGTCTGGAAGGAATGTGTCAACTGTCCTAAGTTTCCCAATTGCGAAGAGGTTGCCATGATTATTGACACTCGTAATCAGGACCGTTAATCCTTAATTTGACTCTCAGCAACCTTGTATGCTTTTTCCAGCGCGTCGCTCAGGCGTGACGGGTCCTTGCCGCCGGCCTGGGCCATCTCAGGCCGCCCGCCGCCGCCGCCGCCGACCATGGCGGCAATTTCCTTAATCATTTTACCGGCGTGTAGACCGCGGCTCAACAAATCTTTCGTCACCGCCGCCACCAGATTTACTTTATCGCCAACCGGGCTGCCAAGGACGATCACGCCGGTACCTATTTTATCTTTCAACAGGTCCACCATGCCGCGCAGGCTGTCCATATCCGGTGCGGCGGCCTGCCCGGCCAATACTTTTACTCCTTTAACTTCTTTCACCCGATCCAGCAAATCCTGGACCTGATACCTGGCCAGCCTGGCCTGGAGGTTGTCGCACTCGGCTTCCAGTTCTCTGACATTCTGAAGAAGACCTTCCACCCGGCGCGTCGCTTCATGCGGCGGCGCCTTGACCAGCCGGGCTATTTCCGCCAATTGCTCCTCGCCCGCTTCAATGTGGCGCAAGGCGCCTTCCCCGGTTACCGCTTCAATGCGGCGCAGTCCGGCCCCCACGCTGCTTTCGCCCACAAGCTTGAACAGCCCCGCTTCGGCGGTAGAACGCAGGTGCGTCCCGCCGCACAGCTCCAGACTAAAATCGCCCATTTTCACTGCCCGGACTCTTTCACCGTATTTCTCATCGAAAAGCGCGGCCGCTCCCATAGCGCGTGCTTCTGAAACCGACGTTTCAAAAACCTCCACCGGCAGATTGGCCAGCACCGCGTTGTTAACGATTTTCTCCACCTGCTTAAGCTCCTCGGGCGACACAGCGGCATAGTGGGTAAAATCAAAGCGCAGCCTTTCCGGCTCAACCAGCGAACCCGCCTGGTGGACATGCCCGCCCAGCACTGTTTTCAACGCTTTTTGCAAAAGGTGCGTGGCGGAGTGGTTGCGGCTTACTGCGGCCCGCCTGGAACGGTCCACCCGCACCAGCACCTGGTCGTGTTCCTTAATTGTACCGCTGATTACTTTGCCCCGATGAATAAAAAGGTTCTCCACCGGCTTGCTCACTTCGAAAATTTCTATTTCCAGCCCGGCAGCGGAAAATCTGGCATGGTCGCTTACCTGGCCGCCGGATTCAGCGTAACAGGGGGTGACATCGAGAACGAAATCCACGGTTTGCCCGGCTGTCGCCGATTTTACCCGCTCATCTCCCTTGAAGATGCCGAGCACTTCCGCTTCAGCTTCCAACAAGTCGTACCCGACAAAAACAGTTTCCCCCAGCTGCCCGCGCAGGTCCTTGAAAAAAGCGTCCCGTTCAGAAATGTATTCGGTTTCCTGCCTGGCGTTCCTGGCGCGCTGCCGCTGTTCATCCATGGCCGCCCCGAAGCCGTCCGCATCGACTGTCAGCCCTTGCTCTGCAGCCATCTCCTGAGTAAGCTCCAGGGGAAAGCCGTAGGTGTCGTATAATTTAAAAGCGTCGGCCCCCGGCACAACCGAACCGCCCGACCTTTTCAACCCGGCGATAATTTGGTTTAACATCTCCGTACCCTGGGCCAGCGTCTCCCCAAAACGTTCTTCCTCGGCTTGAATGACCTTCAGCACGTGTTCTTGCTTTTCAAGCAGCTCCGGGTATGCCGCGCCCATCTGCCGGATTACGGTGCGGGCCACCTGGTTCAGAAAAAGACCCTGCGTGCCCAGCAGCCTGCCGAAACGCACGGCCCGCCGGAGCAGCCGCCGGATCACATAGCCCCTGCCCTCATTAGACGGCAGGGCGCCGTCAGCCACGGCAAAAGTGATCGCCCGGCAGTGATCCGCAATTACTTTTAAGGCAAGGTCGGTTTTGCTGTCAGTGCCGTATTTAAGGCCGAGCAGTTCCGCCGAAAAATCCATAATTTCACGCAGAAGGTCTGTTTCAAAGTTTGAAGGAACATTTTGCAGCACCGAGGCTACCCGCTCCAATCCCATTCCGGTGTCTATGCCCTTATTGTCCAAGGGAGAGTAATTGCCCTCTTCATTTCTGAAATACTGGATAAAAACAAGATTCCATATTTCAATGTAACGGTCGCATTCGCAACCGACCGCGCATTCCGGTGAACCGCAGCCGCGCTCCGCGCCCAAGTCCACATATATCTCTGAGCAAGGGCCGCAGGGTCCGACGCCAATTTCCCAGAAGTTAGTGTCTTTACCCATTCTGACAATACGGCCGGCGGGCACACCGACCACCCGGTGCCATAAGTCAAAAGCTTCATCGTCATCCTGATAAACAGTTATCCAAAGCTTGTCCGGCGACAGGCGCAGTATTTCAGTCACATATTCCCAGGCCCATGGAATGGCGTCTTCCTTAAAATAATCCCCAAAAGAAAAGTTGCCCAGCATTTCAAAAAATGTGTGGTGCCGGGCTGTCTTTCCCACCGACTCAATATCCGGGGTGCGGATACATTTCTGGCAGGTTGCCACTCTGGGAAATTCCGATTTGGCGGCTCCGGTAAAATACGGCTTGAACGGCACCATTCCGGCAGCCGTCCAGAGGATGCTGGGGTCGCTTAAAGGAATGAGAGAGGCGCTGGGCAAAATCTTATGGCCCTTTTTCTCAAAAAATTTCAAAAAACTCTCCCTAATCTCATTGCCAGTCATCAAAACATAATGCCTCCTACTGCAAAAAAAACCATAATTTTCGCTCTAATTATACAGATTATACAGAATGAAATTGCCGGGTGTCAAGGAGAGAGGCATTTTGGAGGGATTAGCAGACGAACACTTTGCCGTAAATGAAACTGAGGATCACTCTTAAGACAGCCGCCACGGGAACGGCAAGCAGCATTCCCGTCAAACCGTAGAGTTCACCTCCGGCGAAAAGGCTGAAGATCACCACGAGCGGGTGCAAACCCACCTTGTCACCCAAGATCTTGGGGGAGATAATATTTCCTTCCAACTGGTGGATAATTAAAAACGCCAGCGCAACTTTCACGGCCAGCCACTTGGAATGCAAGATCGCCAGGCAGACTGCCGGCACCGCGCCGATCACCGGCCCGAAATAAGGGATTAACTCAGTTATTCCGGCAATAAGACCCAGCATCATGGCAAACTCCATGCCCAGAAAGGCCATACTAGCCGCTGTCAGCCCGCCGACAATGGCCGCCACGGAAAAATAGCCCCTGACATAACTACCCAAAACCCGATCGATCTCGCGCAAGATCCCGGCAACATCATTCCGCCACTCTTCAGGCAATATTTTAATAGTTTTTCTTTTTATTAATTCCAGGTCTTTTAAAAAATAAAAAGCGAGCACCGGCGCCAGGATTATTTTAAATACATATCCCGCCGCGCCGATTAAGGACGCCACGGTCAGCCTGACCTGCTGCAGAATTATATTTTCCAGCCAGCGAAAACGTTCGTCAATAACCTGCCTCATGCCTTCCGGAATACTCAGACTGACATAGCGGGACTGCACGGACCGGACAATGTCCTGGACCTGTTCGGTATACTGCGGGATTGTCTCAGCCAGGGTATTGAGCTGCTCGATAGTGCGGGGCAAACCGTACAAAAAAATACCCGCGCCGAAAAAGAACAGCGCCAGATATACCAGCAGAATCGCCCCCGTTCTTGATGTACCCCTTTTTTCCAGGATACTGACTAAAGGGTCTAAAAGGTACGTCAGCAAGACAGCCAATCCCAGGGAAAAGATTAATCCCTTGATTAGATAAAAAAAATATATGACAAAAAAAACCGCACCGCTTAAGAAAAGCAGTTTCTTTGCATTATTTTCATTCCACCAGGACAACTTTTCCACCACCAAAACATAAGTGGGGAGAATCTCCCCCCACTTAAAACTCAAAAAAGCCTTGCTGTTAAATTATATTCAGGAGTACATGTCACCGCGTCCCGCTCCCTAAAGCAGAAATTCATTTTGCGGGTCAAAAGCGACCAGACTGCCGTCTTCAGCCAACTCGTAAATCTGAACGCCTTCTTTATTAATCCGGTATTCCACACAACAATCCCAGCAATAAAACTGGTCAATACCAACTTTCCCAATGGCTTTGCCACCGCAGACCGGGCAAGTCAAGAGTTTCGCCCCCATTCAGCGATTAAATCCAAACTTTTAATTGCTATTATGTCCACCCGCCTGATAAAAAATGCACATGACAATACTTCTGTATACCCACTTCGCATTTGATAGCATATAAGCATAATCCAAAGGCGGTTTTTATTTCGCAATATCTATGGTGGCCCCGCCCACCAGGCAATCCCCGTGGTAAAAAGCGACTGCCTGTCCGGGAGTAATGGCGCGCTGCGGTGAGTGGAAGCACACTTTTACACCGCCGCCGGGCAAGGGAGCCATAGTGGCCGGAGCCGGCCTGCCGTTATAGCGCACTTGCGCCTCAATTTCCATGGAACCGGCCAGATCCTCATAGAGAATCAGATTCACATCCTCCGCTGTTAAACATGTGCCCATAATGGCCTCTTCAGGCCCTAAGGTGATAGCGTTGCTATTAGTGTCTATTTTTACCACATAAAGACGTTCCCCCGTTGCCAGGCCCAGCCCGCGGCGTTGACCGACAGTATAAAAAGGAATGCCCCGATGCTCTCCGATGATGTCGCCTTTCAGGTTCAGGAACGGGCCAGGCTTGATGTCAAACTTTTTTTCCTGTAAAAAACCACGGTAGTTGTCGTCAAGGACAAAACAGATTTCCTGGCTTTCAGCCTTTTCCGCGACTGGCAGGCCAAAACCGGCGGCCATTTTTCTTACCTGCTCCTTGGTGTAGTCCCCCAGGGGCATCAGGGTATGGGCAATCTGGTGCTGGGTGAAACCGTACAATACGTATGTCTGGTCTTTCCTCCGGTCGGCTGAACGGCGCACCGTATAACGTCCGTATTTCTCGCTGAAGCCCAGACGCGCGTAATGGCCGGTGGCAATATATTCAGCCCCCAGCCCCAGCGCCTTGCCCAGCAAAGCTTCAAATTTAATGTACCGGTTGCAGGCAATACAAGGGTTGGGCGTGCGCCCGCGCAAGTATTCGGAAGTAAAGTAGTCGATCACCTTTTCCTCGAAGATATCGCGGAAATTCATTACATAATAAGGAATACCTAATTTACCGGCTACCCGTCTCGCGTCTTCAACAGCCGCCAATGAACAGCACCCGGTATATTCCCCTCCCACTTCAGTTTGGGCGGAATCCCAAATTTGCATGGTGACACCGATTACATCATAACCCTGCTGCAACAGGAGGGCGGCGGTGACAGAACTGTCAACACCGCCGCTCATAGCTACGACAACCTTTTCTTTAGCCACAATAGCGCACCTTTGACAATTATTTTTAATTAACTCTAAAACAGAGTTAATCAGTAGGATTTCATGGGATGATCTTAGCATGGCAAATAATTATTGTCAACATTAACACTATTCCAGTAAGACTTAACACCATGTTCACCTTAATTATTAGAAAATGGCGCTGCTGTCAAGCGATCAATTATAGGCGGCAAAATATCAAGGAAATATTCCACATCCCTCTTTCAAGAGTAAGCCGGAGCGATCCGCGAGCGGTTTCCAGGGCGGTACGCCCATGGCCAGCAGCACATGCGAAGGTACCGTGGGAACCTGACGAACAGGCGGAACATCCCTTTGCTTCCCCTGACTCCTTCGATAAAAGTAAGAAACCTTCCTCATCTAAGAGAAAGGTTTCTTACTTTTACAAAGAGCCCGTAATGAACTACGCTACAGCCATTATAAATCCCTGCATAGCCCAGAACAATCTTTCGACTGCCGAGAACCATTACGGAACCTATAATGACCTTTGCTCGACTATCATGAATACCTAGGAAGCCTGCAGCAATCTTTCGACTGCTGCAAACCTCACATCAACAAATATAGTTAAATGTATCCGGCACCCATGATAATCTTAGCTCGACCGGTAAATATCCCTTACGACCTCATAGCAATCGTTTTCGACTGTTATAAAGCCTGCCGGAACACTTACCAGTCTGCCCTCCGGCTGATACCGAACCTTTTAGACCCGGCATCAACCTTCGGCCGGCTGTTACAAAGCCTTTTGACCCTGTAACAGCCTGGGCTCGTCCATTACAAACCCTTATTTATATTTTGTCTCCGGCAGCGGTTTTAATACAAGGTACTTAATCCCAAATATCGATTATTAATTGTTAATTACTTCTATATTGTATTGTATTCACGTTGTTTAATGCAGTTTGCCTTGTCCAGGCTCTCCCTGTCCCAAACAAGCTTCACAACCGCAAGCCACGTCATGTTTATCACCATTAGGCTTACGTCCTGCCGATTCCAGAGCGTCAACCACCTGCCGGCGTATGTTTTCCAGGTACATCTCACGGAGTTCTTTTTGTTCCTCTTTTTCCTGCGGCGAAAGTCCTCCGTTACGCTGTTTGCGGGCCAGAAAATTGATTCTATCTATTAATTCTTTGGTTATCAATCAAATCACCTCATCATTATTATACCATACACCACCCGCAATCCCCTTGTTTCAGAACCCGATGAAATAGGCCCGCCGTACTAAAAGCCCCTATAAAAGGGTTTTTATTTCAACTTTCCTTTTTTTCGCTTTCACTCCGGTTAAAAGGCTTGCGGGCCGGAGCAGAGACAACCTGACGGTCACGGTCGATTGGCCGCAAAACACTCGGCCTGGTGTTGCGCATTGAAACCGGCGTCCGCACCAGGACCCCGCCTAAGGCCTTTGCGTTAAAAGGCACCAGCGGCCATAGGTAAGGCACCCCGAAGGATTTATTCAGCGCTAGGGCCACAAAAGTGGCAATAACGCCAACCACAAAACCCGGCACCCGGAACAGCGCGGTCATGATGATCAATCCCAGCCGCACCAGCCGGTTGGCGTTGGCCATTTCAATGCTGGGAGTGAGAAAAGTGCCGATTGCCACCACGGCTACATACAAAACCACCTCCTGGGAAAACAGCCCTACTCTGGTGGCCAGCTCCCCGACTAACAGCGCCGCGATAATGCCTGTTGACGTCGCCAGGGCTGCCGGTGTATGAATGGTGGCCAGCCTGATCATGTCTATGGCAATCTCCGCCAGGATAAACTGCCATATTAGCGCCACCTCGCCGGGCTGGCTAACACCGATAAAAGCCAGCTGTGGCGGCAGCAATTCCGGATTGTTGGCGAATAGGAACCATAGCGGCAGTAAAAAAATTGAGGCCGCGACACCAATGAACCGCACCCAGCGCAGGTAAGCCCCCACGGTGGGATTCTGGCGGTATTCCTCGGCATGCTGCAGGTGGTGAAAATATGTGGCTGGGGCGATAATTACACTGGGCGAAGTGTCCACCAGCACCAGCACGTGCCCTTCCAGCAGGTGCATGGCGGCCACGTCCGGCCTCTCGGTATAACGCACCTTGGGGAAAGGGTTCCAGTAAGAACCTGGAGTAATCAACTCCTCCACCGATTTTTCACCCATCGGGATACCGTCAATCTTGATGTATTCTATCTTATCCTTTATGCTTTCCACCAGATCGGGGTTGGCTATATCTTCAATATAGCAAATAATTATGTCGGATTTCGACCGGGTCCCCACCTGGACGTATTCCATACGCAGCTTGGGGTCCCTGATCCGCCTGCGGATTAAGGCGGTGTTAAAAACCAGGGTTTCAACAAAGCCGTCCCTGGAACCCCGCACCACTCGCTCCAGATCCGGCTCTTCGGGACTGCGGATGGGGTAAATCCTGGCATCCATAATCAAGGCTTTATCCGAGCCCTCCGCCAATATAGCGAGGGGACCCGCCAGCACTTTATCGACAACATCCTCAAGATACTGTACTTCTTCCACTTCAGTATAGCCAAGATGGCTCCGGAACAGCTCTCTTATTCCTTCCGGGCGCATATCCTCATGACTGAGTTGGGTCAAGTTCTGCAGAACAATTGTCACAATTTGGTCGTTAGTTAAACCGTCCACAAAAAGCAAGGTGACATTTTTGCCGCCGATGACCAGTTCCCTGGTGAGAACGTCAAAGCTTTTTTCAATCCCTATTTCAGCGTCCAAAAGCCTGATATTTTTTTTCAAGTCCTTGCTGATCCTTGTTTTTTCTTGTTCCTTTTTCATCTCCGCGCTCCGGCGCACCCAAACCAACTCCTATCACACTTAATATGCTGAAGAACAATACCTGTGCCGGCTGTTAAACAGCATCCTTCAGATTTAGAAAATCTTGTCCAAGTTTGGTTAGACTGCACATTTTGCTTTTGCCTTCAGTCGCCACATCCACCAGGCCAAGAGCATAAAGCTGCATGACAATATGGTCCAGCACGGCCCTTTTGACCTTAGCGGTCAGAGAAAGCTCTTCTTTGTTCATGGAACCTTCTTCTTCAAGGGTTTTGATCACTCTTACCGCTTCTTCCGGGAGACGGTTCTGCACGCCGCCGAAGTACTCAACCAGTGTTGTAGTCATCATTCGCCGCTCCTTTTAAATATGATTTAACCTTATTATGGCCATTAATCAGTTAAGTAAACCTGCCTAATTATTAGATAAATCAGAGGCGACAACACTGCCAGCCTGGATGTCAGGTTACGAAGAAGCTCTCCACTGCGGGTACAAAAGAGAGTGGCGCGAACCGGCCGGAAGATAATCATAAATATCAAAAAGTTTACCAACTATTTCCCCGTCCAGGGCATTACTCAACACCATTTTACCCATAATTTCTTCAATACTTTTTTTACCCAGGCCAGGGCGGTAGGGCCTGTCCTCGCGAAGGGCGGTAAACACATCCGCAACAGCCATAATTCTAGCGCCAAGTGATAGTTGCGGGGCTTCCAGGCCAAAGGGATAGCCGCCGCCATTCGGTTTTTCGTGGTGGTACGCGGCCCACTCAGCAATAGTAGAAGGAATGCCTGCTTCTCTTAGGATATGAAAAGTGTAGTAAGTGTGTTGTTTAATTAAAGCAAATTCCTCCGCACTGAGAGAACCCGGCTTTTCCAGTATCTCATCCGGTATTGAGAGCTTGCCCAGATCGTGCAAAAACCCGGCAATTTCCATCATTATCAGATCTTCTCTCCCGAAATTCATGGCTTCAGCCAGTCGTACGGCGACATTGGCGACACCCTTCGAATGCAGGTACGTAAAAGGACTCTTATTATCAATAATGACAGCAAACATTTCAGCAATTTGTTTTAAATCGTTTAAACCAACTCTCTTTAACTGATTCTGCACGGGGTAAATCTGTTTGCTCAGCGCGAAAGGTGAAACTAGGTCGAGCCAAAAGCTTTCCCGCCGGGCCAAGCTTCTAAAAGTAACTACCAGCTCCGGGTCGAAAACCTGACCGGTCTTACTTTCAATAGCGCGGATAATATCATCCCTCTTTATTAATACATGTTCTTCCTTTGACATTAAGACATCAATCCGGTCGGCCAGGTGGATAATTCTTGCCGCCAGGGGAATCCTTTTTCCGGCGAACCCCGATCTGTTCCCGCCGCCAAAGCGGTCGTGATGGTGCCGGATAATCTCCGCGACAGGTTTTAGAAAGTCAACCTTGCTAATTATTTCATAGCCATTACTGCAATGTTCCCACGGTTCGAAAATTTCAAATTCAGCCAGTTTTACCTTCTCTCCCCAGGTACTGACACCGGCATCATGGATAAGCGAAGCTAAAAGGATCATCTCTCTTTCATCCTCCGTCAGGCCTATTTCTTCAGCCAGGGCTGTCCCGATATAAGCTACCTGCAGATGGTGCCTGGCGATTCCCTCCTTGGTAAAGTCCAGGCAAAGAGAAAGGGATGACAGAAGACGGTGCGGATCCATTAATATCTTCATATAAACCTCCAGTCAAGATAAATAATTAATCCATCCTGTGCACGTCCGGTATTTTTAAACAACCCGCAAGCAATAAAGCTGCTCCAATTAAAAGCTATCCGCCAACAGCGGATAGCTTTTAATAATACGCATTATATTTTACCGATCAAGTTTTTATCGCTGCGGCAATCAGTTCTGAAAGTGTTTTATTTTGTTCCTTGACTTTGATGAGGTATTGAAAAACGCTGCCGGGGTAGTCAATCTCCTGGGACAGGGTGGTATATTCCAGGCAAGTCCGGGTAAGAGCAATCACACAGTTAGGAGAGTGGTTATCCTGGCACTGCCGGCATTGGCGGCAAGTTTCGGCCAGACCGGGGGCTACTGTTTCCGGATAATAGGTCTTTAAATCCCGGGTGGGGATAAGCTTATTGGCGCCGGGAATATCCAGCACACCATTCTCCATGGAAAAACGCAAGGCCCGTTTGCTGAAACCAATCAAACAAGCGGATTCTTTGCATGCGGGACTTTTTATCTTGTCACAGTTAGCGCATAACTTTTCCAAATGTTTATATATACTCTGCAGGTCTATTTCATTCAAACTTCTTATAATCACCAGGACATCCTCCTATTCACCTGAAGTAAGGAATGCAACAAATTCCTCGTCAACATCATTTTTTTCCGGAAGCTGAAAATTTGGAGTAAAAGCCTCAATACCCAACCTCGAGATAGTTTTACAAAGCCTTTCCTCTGGTTCCGCAAATTTACGATATTTATCCAGCACAAAATCCAACACCTGGAAGACAGTACGCTGATCGCATTTTTTCGCTATTGTCCGCCCATGCAAAGGGTTCCCGCTGCTGCCCCGGCCGCCTATGGCGATATTATACAGGTTTCTGCTGCAGCCAATTATTCCGAAGTCCGCGCAGTAAGGGTCGGTACAGCCCCGGGGACATCCGGCCACCGCTATTTTGAAGTCATCCGGGACAGGTTGTCCGAGGTATTTTGATTGAATTTCAATGCCGATATTGAGCGCGTCGGTTATTGCCCGACGGCAAAGTTCTGCATTACCGGAGCAAGCCTTAACTGCTCTGATGGAATTCCCAAACGGAGAAATATTTAAGCCAAGAATTTGCAATTCTTCTTTAAAAGCCGGCAGTTTATCTTCTTCCAGCAACACTATCACTGTTTGCCGGGAAGTTAACTTTAAGCCGCTTGATTCCAGATCTTCGGCTATCTTACCAAGGCCGGCAAACTGCCGTGGAGTCATTACCCCGCAGGCTGCTATGACATTGACAGCGATTTGCTTATTTTTCTGCCTGAATATTGCCTCTCCCATAATTATCACCCCATCCATTTTTATCTAATATTCCACTAATATTCAACATGAACGGATTATTTCCTTTAACACGTAATTATTACTGTTATCCATAGTATCCTCAGGAATTTTACCGTCTTAACAGCTTACTCCAAGCCTTTCATCCAACACCTGCACAAACTTTTGCACCAAACACGAATCAAACTGTGTGCCGGAACACCTTTTTAATTCAGCGACAGCTTCCTCGTGCGTCATCGCTTTCCGGTAAGGACGGTCGCTTGTCATCGCGTCGTATGCGTCTACAATGGCCAAAATACGACACTCTTGCGGAATATTTTCACCACTCAGCCCCGAGGGGTAACCTTTTCCGTCGAACGACTCATGATGCTTCAGGATCCAATCGGCAATAGGGACCAGATCCGGCACTGAATTGGCGATTTGGAAGCCAATTTCACAGTGCTTTTTAATTTCATTCAGTTCCTCGTTATTCAAGGAGCATGGTTTGAAAAGGATCCGGTCGGGGATGCCGACTTTGCCCAAATCGTGAAAGAGGACGAAGAGGCGCAGGTCATTTAATTTATATTCGGGCAAGCCGCAAGCCAGGGCCAATTGCACCACCAAGTCCTGCATGCGCTCCGAGTGTCCCTCTGTTGCGAAATCTCTTGTTTCGAGTATCTTCTTCAGAGCCTGCACAATGATGCTGCGGGTGCTTTGGGTGTGGCTAAGTTTTTCCCGGTACATATTAATGTCCGCTTCTTTAAAAAGTTCGGCGGGTTTTCGCGTACTTTTTTCACCAATGGCAAACCCTATGGACATGCTTAAAGGGATTTCTGGATTGGCCAAATTATATTTTTCAATGGATTCCCGTATACGCTGGCAGGCTTTCTCCAAAGAACGCAAGTCTATACGGGGGAGCAAAACCACATATTCATCACCGCCGATACGGGCAACCATGTCACCTTTGCGGAAGCAATTTTTTAAAATCTCCGCCGCAGAAACAAGCATGTCGTTGCCGGCGTCGTGCCCCATGGTATCGTTGACAAGCTTGAGTCCGTCCAGGTCACAGACAATAACCCCAAGAGGCAAATACCGCTCTCCTTCCAAACGCCGCATTTCTTCATTAAAGTAAGCGCGGTTGTGCAGGCCGGTAAGCGGATCGTATAGGCTCAAGTATTTGAGCTGTTCCTCCATTCGCTTGCGTTCGGTGATGTCATAGTAATGCTCGATCCGCCCGCCGGCGTAAAGGCCTAACTTGACCGGATGGCTCCAATGCTCCAGCCAGCGTTCCCGGCGCTCACCTGCGGGCAGAACATGACATTCGAGATTTTCGACATATTTATTGACGGCGTATAAAGACAGCAGCCTTTGAGCAAAACTTTCCTTATCCTCAAAAATATGCTTTATCTTTTGATCAATCAGAATCCGTATGTCTTTACCGGCAACTTCATCTTGGCAAAGTCCCATGAAGCTTTTTAAAGCCCGGTTCAGCCAAACGATCTTAAAATCTCTATCAAGAATGAGAATGCCTACCCCTGAGCTGTCCAGGACGTCATCGACCATGGTGCGGTACTTTTCTTCGCTTTCTATGAGAGCCTGGTGCGCAATGCGCAGCGCCTCCTCGGCCCGTTTGCGCTCGGTAATGTCTAATAAAGAAGCCAAGCTTTTTCTGGTCCCCGGGATAATGGATACTGTCACAATAATGTCTTTAACTTCACTCAGGCGATTAATGAGATGAAACTCATAATTTCTGGTGGCAAAATCCGGTTCGGTTCTGCGCTTCAGGTGATTCTCTTCCATCCGCTCCAGGTATTCTCCGGCAACGAATTCCGTCCATTTTTTCCTTCCTTCAATTTCCTCTTTACTGTAGCCGGAGATCCTCTCAAATTCCGTATTGGCCAACGATATCGTCATATCTTCCTCAACAATTATTGTCGCGTTCTTTGTGTTTTCGAAAACTGTCCGGTACAAGTCCTCACTTTCGCTCAGCCTTCGTCTGGAAGATTCCAGCGATTCCAGCATCTTGTTGATTTCACTCGCAAGCACGGACAATTCGTCGCTGCCACTTGCCGATACGCGTCCGGCGGGATTGCTGCTGGCGCCGATGTTTACCACGCTGCTACTAAGTCCGGCCAACCTTGACAATATCGTTTTCTCTAACAGCAGCAAGGACATCAGCGTGAGCACCAGGCAGACTGCCAGCATTGACAAAATAAAGTAGCGGACGCTGGTCTGGCCCTGCTTATAGATTTCTCTGGGAATGGACACTTTTAAAATCAAACCCGGCTCTTCGTATATATCCTGTACAAGGGCATAACCCACTATTGTTTCCGCATCCAGCGGCTGGATATAAACCGGCGCGTCTTCAGACAAAAAGGAACTCGCCGTTTGAAAATCAGGCGGCGCGTTCATATTACCAAACTCGCTTACATCAAGAGTTAAACCCGTTATGTCCGCCAGTCTTCTTATTACCGTGCCATTTAAATAAATTCCCATGATCAACGAGCCGTTGACCGGACCTTGCCTATCACTGGTCAGGACCGGACGGGACGCGACGAGCATGGGACCTTCGGGCAAAATAATAACTCCATGTACCTTGCTGTCTTTATCGTGGTGGGATAAAAGGGGATTATCAATAGTAAGGTATTGAGACAGACCATTTGGAACAGGAATTTCTTTTCTGTTTTCCAAATCAAAAGCTTTACTGAAAACAATCCGGCCTTGAGAGTTGATAAACGAAATAAAATTGATATTGAGTTCAACGAAAGTTGCATCCGGCAGATTGACCTTTATATAGTTTTCGTTAACGTCCTCAACGAAGCGGTAAGTATCATCCCAAGTTGCCCAGTCGCCCGCTTTTCTGTTTAATGTAATAACATTATCGGACAGCGCGTTCAAGATTCGCTGCACGTCTCTCCGGCCGCTCCGCTGTTCAAGGTCGTTAAAACTCCCAAGCAGGATGCTTTTTGTCACAGCGTACAACAGAATGACCAAAATAGTGACTGTAATACTGATAATTATCAAAGCTTTCTTACGCAGAGACAATAATTTGCCCTCCCCGGGAAACCAGTTATTCTGCTAATCAAATATTTCGCCAAAGGCGAGGAATGACTCAAAATAAATACATTTAAGGCATTTTAACGCGAGTTTTCGACATTAAACCTGTTTTTTCCTCTATTAAATAATAGCAGAAACGCGCATAATAACGTGATGTTTTAAAAATCAACCGCGAAAAACTTTGCTTTATGAATTGTCAGGTGAAATGCTTGCTGAAAAATGTAGATATTGTTAAAATAACAAAAATGCGAATAAGCGCCAGGAGGTGACTACTTGTCTTTCAACCCCGCCGACATAGAAGAAGCATTTTATAATATCAATCCCCACGATCATTTTTGCCTGATCTATAGAACACCGGAAGAATGGCGCGCCGCCGTTGTTTCTTTTCTGATCGCCGGGCTGATCAAAGGAGACAAGTGCCTTTATCTTGCGGACGACACGCACACCGCCGGCCAAATTCGCCAATATTTACGCGAGGCAGAGATTGACGTTGCCGCCGCCGAAACCTCCGGGCAACTCATAATACTGCAAAAAGCGGACATTTTTACGAAATTAAACCCTATTGTTCACGCCGGGATTATTGATTTACTAATCGATGAAACTAACAAAGCTGTCGCCGGGGGGTATCCGCTCTTGCGCGTAACCGGAGAAATGATTATGCCGGAGTGTCACCCGGACTCAGATAAGCCTTTGGCATATGAAGCCCGACTTAACCGGGAATTCTTTCCCGGTTACCCCTGCGCCGCCCTCTGCCAGTTCAACCGGAACAAAATTCCGCCCGCGCTCATTAAAGAGGCGCTCAAGACCCACCCCCTTCTGGTGAAAGACAGACGCTTTCACAAAAACTTTTATTACATTCCTCCGGGAGAATACTTTGATCCTAAACGCAGCGACAATGAAATAGATTATTTGCTTGATGTTCTGGAGCGCGAGCGCGACAGCAATTATTTTACCACATTAAACCAGCAGCTTCAGGACATGATAAAGCTCTTTCCGGACGCTACCTTTGCCGTTAACCGGGATAAGAAAGTAGTTGCCTGGAATCAGGCAATCGAAGAGATGACCGGAATGCGTAAGGAAGACATCATTGGCAAAGGTGATTTTGCTTACGCCATACCCCTGTACGGAGAAAAAAGGCCGTTTCTAATTGACATGATCCTGGGCGATTTTCCGGAAATTGAACACCAGTACGATTACTTTGAAAAAAAAGGGAGCACGATATACTCCGAAACATATGTACCGTTTCCCTTCAAAGAAAAGGGAGCGTACTTATGGGGAATAGCGTCACCGCTTTTTGACAGTAACGGCGACCTGATTGGCGCTGTTGAGTCCTTTCGCGATATAACCAAGTACAAGCAAATCGAATTTGAGTTAAGAGATCACCGTGCTCACCTGGAGAAATCAATTAATGAACGAACCAATGAACTGACGGTGGCCAACGAGCAGCTGCGACGGGAAATTTCCGAGCGCAAGCAGGCCGAGGTGGAACTAAAAAAAACCAATGAAGCGCTGGCAATGGCCAACGAAGAGCTGATAGCCATTAACGAGGAGTTGCTGTCAACCGAGGAAGAGCTCAAGCTGCAGTTCGAAAAGCTGCAGGCAAGCGAGGGAGCCCTGGCGTCAGCCAACCGGCGGCTGCAGGACATCATCGAATTTCTCCCGGACGCCATATTTGTTGTTGACAATGATAAAAGAGTAATCGCCTGGAACCGGGCCATCGAAGAGATGACCGGGGTACCGAAAGAAAAAATGCTGGGTAAGAGTAACGCTTACGCAATACCCTTTTACGGAGAAACCCGTCATATTTTAATTGACGTTGCTTTTGAAATGAATGAAAATGCGAAACCACAGTATTACTCTTATAAAAAAGACGGCCATTCCGTGCACGGTTCAGCTTTTGTGCCAAGAATGTACGGGGGGAAGGGGGCTTACCTCTGGGGAATCGCCTCCCCCCTGTTTGACCGGGATGGAAATCTGGCCGGTGCAATTGAATCCATCCGGGACATAACCGAACAAAGATTAATGGAAAACCAGCTCAAGTATCTGAGCATGCATGATTCCCTTACCGGCCTGCACAACCGCGCATATTTTGAAGAAAAGATGCGCCGGTTGGAGGAAAGGCGCGACATTTCAGCCGGTATTATCGTATGTGACGTGGACGGCCTTAAGCTTGTCAACGACACTTTGGGACACGATACCGGAGACTTGCTGCTCATAGCGGCAGCCAGCGTCATTAAGGATTCTTTCCGCGAGAACGATATGATAGCCCGCATTGGGGGCGATGAATTCGCAGTGTTGTTGCCGAATAGTGAAATTAAAATAATTGAAAGCGCCTGCGATAGAATCCAAGAAGGCGTTGCCAGGCACAACGCGGCCAATCTGGAACTGCCGTTAAGCATATCCGCCGGTTTTGCCGTGAGAAGCGACGAGTCGGTAAAAATGAGCGACCTTTTTAAAGAAGCGGACAACAAAATGTACCGGGAAAAACTGCACCGGCACCAAAGCGCGCGCAGCGCCATAGTGCAGACCCTCATGAAGGCCCTGGAAGCCAGGGATTTTATCACCGAGGAGCATGCGGAACGCATCCAAAGCCTGGTATCAAACCTCGCCGCGGCTATCGATCTTTCCGAACGCAGTATCAACGACCTGCGTCTTTTGGCACAATTTCATGATATCGGCAAGATCGGCATTCCGGACAGTATTCTCATGAAGCCCGGTTTCTTAACCATTGATGAAGTCGTCGAGATGCGGCAGCACTGTGAAATCGGCCACCGCATAGCCATGTTGTCGCCCGACCTCGTTCCCATAGCCGGCTGGATTCTGAAACACCACGAATGGTGGAACGGTCAAGGCTACCCGCTTGGGCTAAAAAAAGAAGAAATACCCCTGGAATGCCGCATCCTCGCCATAGCCGACGCTTATGACGCCATGACCAGCAACCGCCCTTACCGGAAGGCCATGTCCCACGAGGCAGCCTTGGCTGAACTTGCAAAGTGCGCCGACATACAATTTGATCCTTACCTGGTGGAGAAATTTGTTCGACTGCATAAATGCAGATAACTGTATGTACTGTTTTTTTCTGTATATTTATTTAAAAGCAATATTTTAGAATATTCATAAAAGTATTGTCAAGAGGTAAATATTGCTATATAATCACTAAAAGAGGAGAATTTGTTTATGGACCAGATGCCTCTTTTAGCCGTCATTTTTTATTCCATACCCGAGAGCGTGCTGTTGTTTTCTTTCGGACTGACAATAGTGGGGGAATACATTAACTTCAAAAGAGTCCTTGTCGCCGCAGTAATATCGGCTTTTTCATCAATGTTTATCAGGGCTAATGTTCCTTTCGGCATCCATAGCATAATCGGTGTTTTTATAATTTTTATATTATCTTGGAAGCTATTAAAAATAAATCCATGGAAAGCGTTAATATCTTCTCTGATTAGTGTAAATGCATTTATACTGCTGGATACTATTATTATGCCAATTATCTTAACAGAACAAAATCTTACTATTGGAGAACTATGGAAAGATAATCTAAAAAGAATCATTTATTTTTATCCAAGCTTAACCATATACGGCTTGACAACTTGGTTCCTATATAGCAAGAAAATATATTTAATAAAGGGAGTTAGAGTCAGCAGCGATACTAAATATAGTAATGCACGCTACCTAGTAACATTAACGATTTTACTTCAAGGCATATTTTTAGCAGCCATTAATGAACATCTATTTTTCCAAGGAAATTATTCATTATTTATTAAATCACTCTATATTATTTTTCTCATTTCTTCTATTTTTTTTCTTAAAAAGTTATATGGTGGTGATGATCAAAAGAAGGCCTAAAACCGGGACAAGACATAAATTATGTTAACTAAATAAAAGGAGAACCGGGATATGGATAAAATGCCTTTAATTGCAGTGTTATTTCAATCAGTACCAGAGGAAATAATAGTATACTCCTTTGGCATGGCCGTTGTTGGAGAATATATCAATATTAAAAAAATTACTATTGCTGCTTTGATAACCGCATTTGCAATGATGTTTGTAAGATGGTTCATTCCCTATTTTGGTCTTCATAGCATAGTTGGCATGCTAATCTTATTTATACTCTTCTGGAGATACTTGGGATTGGAAGCCTGGAAAGCGATAATTTCTTCACTACTAAGTTTAACAGCTTTAATATTGTTAGACGATTTTATTTTGCAAGCAATATTAAACCTGAAACATATCACTTTAACAGAAGGATTTCAAAATAATTTTATTCGAATCACATATACATATCCTCACTTAGTCGTATTTGGCCTAATTACATGGATTATATATTATAAAAAATGGTTTTTAATTAAGGGGAGTAGAGTAAGCAACATTGAATATACAAAAGAGAAAATGAAAGAACCTTTAATCCTAACAACAATTGTTCTTTCTCAGGGAATTATTTTAGTAATTCTTAATATGTATTTTGGTTACATAAATAAATATTCATTAATTACAAAATTGTTAAGTCTTATATATTTCTCCCTGTCAATTATATTTTTGAAATATTTTTGGTCGTTAAAAGATGAGGTAGATGAATTAACTCGCAATACGGAGATGTATTAATAATGAATTTAATTTCAATACATTCAATAGCGATAGATTTAAGTAATGTCATTGCACGTGAGTTGAAGTATGATAACTTTAAGAAAGCCAAAATAAGTTATGGCCTAGAAGTAGTAATAGGAGCAATAATAAAGTTAATTGTTTTTACCACTATACCCTTTTGGTTTGGTGTGTTGAAGCAATCATTAATTGCCATGCTTACCATTGCATTCATGAGATATGCTTCCGGCGGCATCCACTTAAAAACATTTAATAAATGTTTAATTGTTTCAACTGCTGTATTTGTATCCATCGGCATGTTGGCAAAAGTTTTAGTAATTAGTGATTACTTATATTATATTTTAAATGTTGCTTCATTTTTAATTGTTGTATTAAGGGCGCCGGTTGATCCACCCGAAAAACCAATAAAAACAAAACAACAAAGATATGTGAGGAAAATAATATCTGTAATTGTACTGTTATTATTAATATATATTTCCAGCAACACTATTGAAAATGATATTAAAAATTCAATTATTTTGGCTATTTATATCCAGGTACTGACCTTAACTGGCTGGGAAAAAACTATTTATAAATATATTACTCAGTTAAAACTAAATGCAAAGGAGGTGAATTAGAATGAAAAAGCATATTTGGGGTTTCATTGCCACTCTTTCATTGTTTGTGTTTTCCATAGGCATTCACCCAACTTGTTTATCGTCTTTTTACCAGCCGGAATTGCCAGAAGAACTTAAATAATATATATATATTAATTTAATTATTGTATTTTCGCACTCCTCTTTATGGGGAGTGATCTTTTGTTTATATGTTTTAGAGGATTATAGATTATGAAGTCACAAGATACTATAAACAAGAAATATATCTACGCGTTATTTTTTATTCTAATTCAAGCTACCTTTTTTATTACAATCATTCTATCCTATAAAAATTTTGCAGAAAATTTTTTATTAATTTTGATAATCGCTTTAAGTTTGTTATATCCATTAATCACTTTTATAATAATTTATTTATACTTAAAATATGATAGTCAAAAAGAAATGATCAAAAAAATAGAGGAATTCAATATAAGCCTGCGAAAACAACGGCATGACTTTTATATACATTTACAGGTAATATCCGGTTTAATCGATTGCGACGAAATAGATGAAGCTCTTAATTATCTAAGTTCAATAGAAGCCTCGGTGAAAAACAAATCCCTGGTATATAAGTGCAACAACACCCAAATAGGTATCGTCTTAAGCGCTTTTGCCATGAAGGCTGAGGCGAAAGGAATCCGTTTCGAGCTATACGGACTTGACGACTTTTCGAAATTTCCTCTATCCTCAACACACGCGGTGACAGTCCTGTCAAATCTGTTAAGCAACTCACTGGAAAATTGCGAAAAGAACGGCTGCGTCTATGTTGAAACCGAAATTGTCCAAAATTACTTTTACCTGAAAGTGATCAACGACGGCAAGCCAATTGAGATTATCCACGGAGACAATCCTGCCGACTGGCAAAAAGAGTTGTTTCTGGGAAAAAGCAGCAAAGGGGAAGACCGGGGGCTGGGACTATTAATTATCAAGGAAATATTAGCGCAATACGATGATTGCAATTTATTCCTCCTGGGTAGGGAAAAGCCAACTTTTATGTTAAAATTAAAAATAGTTGGCGGGGTGAAGGAAAATGATTAGGGCTATTATTGCGGACGATGAACCTGTAGCGATACGGCATTTAAAAAAGATACTTATCCAACTGCGCTCCAATATCGAAATCATCGGCGAAGTTGCCGCCCCTGAACAAGTCTTTCCCATGGTCGCGGAAAAACACCCTGACATAATATTCCTTGATATTGACTTTAACAGGGAGGACATAGACGGTTTAATACTCGCAGATAAAATTTATGAGCATTTCCCGGCCGCCATGATCATTTATATCTCCGCGCACCATGAATTCAAGTCGGACGCATGGGAAAGAAAAGCGGTAATCCTGGGTTATATTGACAAGCCCTTTAGCAAGATGAAAGTCGAGCGGGTATTGTTAAAAATTGCCAATTATATATCTTATGACCGTATTGAAATTAAAGACAAAAACAACATATTGCATTATCTCAGCCCGGGCGAAATTGTGATGTGCGAACGGGAAAAAAACGCAAAGAATACCATAGTGCATTGCGACAACAAGGAAATTAACACCTCCATATCGTTGACTGCAATAGAAAAAATGCTTACAGGCTCTAAAAAACTGTTGAGAATCAGCAGGTCATATATTATCAACATTACTAAAATAGATCAGGTGTCCATATTCAGCAAGAGCTCTTATGTCGTCCAGTTCAAGAATTCCACATGCGAAGCCTACATTGGCAAAGAAACGGCCCATGAATTGAACTTAATCTCAAAATAAATTGCTTTTCAAAATTCGACAAAATGGGCGTCGATCCCCCAAACACGGTTTTCACGGCAAAGCTATTGCAGGAATGACATTTTGGTGCTAACCTTAATGGCGGTAGCTTTGAATACTATAGGAAAACGGTGTTAAAAATGAGTAATATTGATGAATTAACCAATGAGTTTGATGTATTCAGTCAGCTTTATGAGAAAGAAGAAGATCCCAAGGTGAAAGACGTTCTTATAAAGCACTTGCTTGAGATCGCGAAAGCGGTCGGCAGTATGGCTTTAAAAGATCAAACAAGCTTAGATTGACCACTGCGGTAATAATCGCCGGTAAAGCTTGTTATAATCCTGGTGACTCGTTTAGCTTCCGCTAAATTTCGGGACTGCGGCGGGGGATTATACCCCTACCGCAGTCTTAGTTGGTAACCCCCACTTATTGAAGTGGAGGTTTTTGCAGTCTAAGCAAAATTATTGATAAAAGTTTCCCGCCGGGCAGGAAAAATGCTCAGCATGTCGAAGCTATTATTTATCAAAATTTAATTAAGTAGAACAGTAGGACGGCAGGTAAGTAGATGAGGTTGCCTGGTTATGGGTATTCCATCTTGGAATAAAGGATAGTCTGCTTTTCTTTGAACAAAACTCCTACGGGAGTTTTTTATTTTGCATAAGATAGGCTCTCGGCATTAGATGGGAGGAATCATTAAATCTGGAATAAAGTAACTGGAAATTCTGGCATGCCAGGCTAAAAAGACTGTCCTTTTCACGACATTCCTAAAAATGGGCATGGCAAAGA
>NZ_MVQM01000126.1:0-24070 GCF_002067195.1 Pelotomaculum sp. PtaB.Bin117
GCGGCGATCGGCGCGAACTGTGTTATCGGCCTTTTTTCGGTGATTGGGGAGGGCGCCTATATTGGCTCCGGCACGTCTATGGGCAATAATGTCACCGTTTACCCGGGGACGTTCATTGGCGATAATTGCCTGGTCGGCGACAACTGCGTCATCGGCAAGCAGCCCCATCCGGCTAAAACCAGCACAACCCGCTTGACTGCTCCTTTACGCCCCTTGCGGGTCGGCCCGGGCGGCGTCATCGGCAGCGGAGTGGTGCTTTACGCGGGAACCAGCTTGGGCGAGGAGGTGATGGCCGGGGATATGGCCTCGGTAAGAGAGCTGTGTCAGGTCGGCCGCCGGGTGATTATTGGCTGCGGTGCGGTGCTGGAGAACGATGTGGTGGTGGGCGATTATGCCAAAATCCAGACCGGAGCGTACCTGACTGCGCATACCGTGGTCGGCGAAGGAGCTTTTATAGCGCCTATGGTTGTTACCGCCAATGACAATTGCATGGGGAGGACGGAAGAGCGGTTTGTCAAGATTCAAGGGCCAAAAATCGGAAAAAACGCCAGGGTAGGGGCCGGGGCGGTTATTTTGCCAGGTGTCATGGTTGCTGAAGAAACCTTTGTTGCGGCCGGCGCGCTGGTTACCAGAGATACCCTCCCGGAAACGGTTGTGGCGGGTTGTCCCGCCAGGTTAATCAGAAATGTGCCGCAGCATGAAAAACGTTAAGGGGGTGGACGAATTATTGGATAATATTGACTTTTCCGCTTTGATTAAAAGAAGACTATTCCTGGTGCTGGCGACGATTATTATAGCCTTGACTGCCGGAGGAGCGGCATGCATGATTTTGCCGGCAAAGTACCAGGCTAGCACAATTTTACGGCTCAGCCAGCCCGAAAACGGTTCTGAGAATAGCACCGGCGCCAACCGTATGGACTATAACAGTTTGATGATGTACCGTCAGCTGGCGAGAACTTACTGTGAACTGGCGGAAAGTGAGCAAGTGCTGCGGAAGCTGTCCGAACGGGTTGAACATAGCTTAAGTTCCGGTGACTTGAGGCGGATGATTACTGTCCGGAAAGTGAAAGACCTGGAACTGCTGGAAATCCTGGTAAAAGATACCGATCCGTACCGGGCGGCTTTTATTGCCGGCAGCTTGGCCGTGCTCCTGCAGCAGGAGGAAAAAGAAGTATGGAAGATGAACAACCTGCAAGTGATTATACCGGCTTCTCCCGATGAGCGCCCCGTGGGTCCGAACATTTTCATGAGCATGCTTGTCGCCGGTCTGGCCGGAGCGTTGATAGCCTTCATGCTTGCGGCAGTCTTGGAATATACGGGCTCATGGCGGGAGTAAGGTTCGGCATTGCCGGCTGCGGCCGTATAGCAAGGGTGCATGCCGATGAAATATTGGCTTTGCCTCAGGCGGAACTGGTGGCGGTAAATGATATTGATCCGTATGCCTTAAGGGATTTTGCCGCTTATTACAATGTAAAAGGCTATTGTGACTATGAGGAGATGCTGGAAGACCAGGATCTTGATGTCATTATTATCTGCACTCCAAGCGGCCTGCACGCGAAAATGGGCGTGATGGCGGCCTGTTCGGGCAGACACGTGTTGGTGGAAAAACCGCTGGCGCTGACCCTGGCGGACGCGGATATGCTCGTGAACACCTGCGAAAAAGCGGGGGTAATCCTCGCGGTGGTTATGCAAAAACGTTTTTGCCGGTTCTTTCAAATGCTTAAATCGGCTGTTGATAAGGGGAGCTTCGGGATACTGAGCCATGCCGGCGCGACGGTGCGGTGGAACCGTGACGAAGCTTATTATGCAAGCAACTCCTGGCGGGGCAAGAAGGCGGAAGACGGCGGGGTGATGATGAACCAGGCCATACACATTGTTGATATCCTTTTGTGGCTGATGGGTGGGGTTGAGTCTGTTTTCGCCTACACCGCGACACGGTGCCGGTCTATTGAGGCTGAGGATGTCGGTGTGGCGGTATTGAAGTTCCGCAGCGGCGCCCTGGGGGTGATCGAAGCCGCGTCCACTGTTTACCCGCGGAACCTGGAACAGACCGTTGCTGTTTTCGGGGAAAAGGGAACGGTTGTGGTAGGCGGGGAAAAAGCTGAAAGAGTAATGACCTGGCGCTTCAGTGGGACTGAGGAGGATGATCGGGCGGTCTGCTTGGAAGAAGGGATGAGTTGCTCCGGGAAATCAGGCCACCGGGCTGTCTTGCGGGATATGGTGAAAGCGATCCTTACCGGTGGCCAGCCTGCCGTTGACGGCCGCGAAGGTAGAAAGGCGCTGGAAACAGTGCTTGGCATATACCGCTCCGCCGAGACGGGGATGCCGGTGAGTTTTAGATGAACGTAACTACTCGGGGGTCAGGAGTCAGAAATCAGAAGTTAGAATGAGAGAACTGTTTATCGTCTGGAAGTATTCTGACTGCTGAATTATGAATGGCTGAATAGTGGCAGATGAAATAAAAAGGGAAGGTGCCTGAAGATGAATGTGCCTCTTTCGTCTCCCGATATCGGCCGGCGGGAGCGGGAATTGGTTAATGAAGTGCTTGACAGCAATATCCTCAGTATCGGCCCCCGGGTGGAGCAGTTTGAGCGGATGTTGGCTGATTATTTGGGAGTAAAAGAAGCTGTGGCGGTGAACAGCGGGACCAGCGGGCTCCACTTGGCGGTGCGGGGGTTGGGTATCGGCGCGGGCGATGAGGTGATTACTTCGCCTTTTAGTTTTGTCTCCTCCAGCAACTGTATTCTCTACGAGGGGGCCCGGCCGGTCTTTGTCGATATTGATCCCCTGACGTTAAATATGGACCCGGAGATGATAGAAAAAAAAATATCACCCGGGACTAAGGCTATTCTTCCCGTGCACGTCTTTGGCAGGCCTGTGGACATGGAGCGAATCATGGAGATCGCCCGCAAGCACCGGCTGGCTGTAATCGAAGATGCCTGTGAAGCAATCGGCGCCCGCTATGGCGAAAAAATGGCGGGCAGCGAGAGTGACGCGGCGGTGTTTGCCTTCTATCCCAACAAACAGATCACAACTGGCGAGGGAGGGATTATTTCGACTAACAGCAGCGACCTGGCCGGTTTGTGCCGGAGCATGCGCAACCAGGGGAGGAGCGGCGCGGGCGGTTGGTTCAATCACTGCCGGCTGGGTTATAATTACCGTTTGGATGAGCTGAGCGCGGCGCTTGGTGTGGCGCAAATGGAGTCAATAGATGAGATCCTGGCCAAGCGTGAAGCGGTGGCAATGGCTTACAACGCCAAACTGGGGCGTTTGGCAGGGGTGTTACTCCCGTATATGGAGCCGGGGGTAAGGATCAGCTGGTTTGTCTACGTCGTACGCCTGGTGCCGGGTATTGACCGGGACCGGGTTATGGCGTACTTGCAGGGGAATGGTGTGGATTGCCGGCCGTATTTTCAGCCAATTCACTTGCAGCCGTTTTATCAGGAGAAATTTGGTTACCGCGCGGGTGATTTTCCGAATACAGAGCTTGCTGCTTCCTCAACATTGGCGCTGCCCTTTTTCAACAACCTTACAGAAAAACAGATGGATTATGTGGTTGAAGCGCTGACGGAGGCGATACGTCTGAAAGTATAATTTCCTAACGAAAAGGCCGGTTAGTTACCGGCTTTTTTCGTTCCATTAAACAACGGGGATTGTTCTGTTTTCGTCTTTTCCGTAACATTTACGTCAACGTCGACATCCGCGGGTATTTCGTAAACGATCCGGTTGTTCTCTGTTAAGAGCAGCTTTGGCGGCTGATCCGGTGTGTTTCCGTTCAAAGTTATATCAATAACTTTATACTTTGTCGTAGCCTTGGTCACGACCATTTCCACATCGCCCATTTTAATAACGTCGCCAACTTTGCTTCCCGTGGCGATAGAACTAATGCTTTTAAGCGTCGCTGCGGGCGTGGAGATTGGTGATTGGTTCTGGACCGTGCTTGTGTTTGCAGGGTTCGCCTGATTCGCTGCGGGTTGAGTATTGTTGGGGCTGTTGCTGGAGTTTTGAGCGCCGGATGTATTCGTCTGAGATGACTTATCGGTTTTACCGGCTTTTTGCAGATCTTCGGTTTGTTTCGCATAGGTCTGTTTGCTTGCTTCTATTTCTTTAGTGTTAGCGCTTGCGCCTCTCCATAAATAAACCCCGATAATAATGGCAAAGCCAAGGCACACCAGCAATCCGGTAAATAGAAGTTCTTTGTTATTCACTGATATCTATCACCACCTTTAGATCCTTTTTGTGAAATAGGAATTTACTGATATTGTATTCAACAGCCGAAGAAGTGTGCAAGTAATTACCGGGGCAAAAGGCCAATGTGGCTTAACTAAAACCTGACCATACGCCGGATATGGATATGCTCACGCCCGGACAGGACCCGCTTAGTGAGAATTGTAACAAGCGATAATGATAAGCCCCGCGAATACCGCGGGGCTCATTTAAAATGTCGGCAGGTTATCCAGATTGTTTGTTTCGCTGCTGTCGGGATTGCTTCTAAGGTATTCCTTTCCGCTCTTTGCTTTTGCCACATTAACTCCTTCAATTTTACCGTCTCTGGCCATCATGATGGCCTCATCAATGCCATATACGTTGTTGTCAATCATAACGTCAGTGATGTCGCCTTCCGCGTTCTTCTTCACTTTATCTATTTTCATTTATTATCCCCTCCTGACTTTAGTATGCCCGGAGGTAAACGATATAGTCGTTTCATCGCTGTAAGCGATGAATGTTATTATTCATTGCAAAATTTAGACAAGATTTTGTAATGTTTAGACAAGGTTTTGCTGTTTTTTGACAAGAATAATAGACAATCAGCTATAATACTGCTAAGTTTAATTGTATTATTATCTCTCGCTTAGTCCTTCAAAGGGGTTGAATTTTTGAGGATAGAAGCAAAACACGAGTTGCCTTTCATGCTATTTCTTTCTGTTATCCTGGCGGTATTAATAATTCTGGAGGTGAGCGGGACCGCGCGGTTTGCCTTGGGATTGATTTTCGTCCTGTTTTCCCCCGGGTATGCCTTAATTGCAGCTCTATTCCCAGCCAGGGATGAACTCGACGTCATTGAACGAGTTGCCTTGAGCTTTGGTCTAAGTATAGCCGTGGTACCGCTGCTGGGTCTTATCCTGAACTACACTCCATGGGGAATAAGGCTTTATTCCATATTGCTGACGCTTTTGGTTTTTACGATCCTGCTGTTCGTTATCGCAATCTACCGAAGAAATAAACTTTCTGTTGAAAAACGCTTTGTGGTTTCTTTTAACGCAGACACTATCAAATGGAGCAATCTTTCAAGGTTGGACCGAATTCTCTCGTTAGCCCTGGCGGGAACCATCATTTTTACGCTAGGCGGCCTTCATTACATCGCAGCTGCACCAAAAGTTAGTGCGAAGTGCACAGAGTTTTATATTTTGGGCCCTGGTGGGGAGGCAGAAGGTTATCCCCATGCTCTGAAAACGGGTGAGGAAAAGGAAGTCATCTTGGGAATTGTTAACCACGAATGCCGTCCGGTTTCTTACGCCGCTGAGGTGCGCATGGACGGTTATGTGAAGGCACGGCTGGGCCCTTTTGTATTAAACCATGGAGAAAAAAAGGAAGAATCCGTTAAGCTCAGTGTTTATGAGCCCCATGAAAATCTGAAGGTAGAGTTTTTACTATTTAAAGATGGGGAGAGTGAACCCTATCGCTTCCTGCATTTATTGGTGAACGAAAATGAGTAGAACGCAAGCCCATCTTTCAGCCTGGGATCCTGAAATCAAAAGTGCTGTTTCCAAAAAAGATCACTTATTTGTCTGGCTGTACGCTATTGCCATCACTGCCGCGGAGGTCGTTACAACCTTCCATGACCCGCTGTACGGGATTGTCTGGCATGTGGTTCTGCTGGCAGCCTTGCTCGTACATGCTTCCCTGGTCAACAAACAGGCGATAAATCTGGTTTACTTAGCGCTGTCCCTGGCTCCGCTGATCCGGATCATGAGCCTTGCCACGCCGTTGGTTGGCGTTCCGCCTATTTACATGTACCTGATTATCAGTCTTCCACTCTTTACCGCGGCGGCGTACGTGATGAGGTATGCCAGCTTTAAGCCAGAGGATGTCGGGTTGATCGTGGGCAGCTTGCCCCTTCAGTTGCTGGTGGCTTCCCTCGGGGTGCCGCTGGGCTTAATAGAATACCTGATATTAAGGCCCGCTCCTCTAGCGCCGGAGCTTACTTTTCAGCATGTCTGGCTTCCGGCGCTGATCCTGCTTGTCAGCACCGGTTTTTTGGAAGAGTTTATCTTTCGCGGGGTTATGTATCGTGCGGCTGCGGAGACATTAGGCAGGTGGTACGGCAGTATTCACATTAGTTTCATTTTTGCGATGCTGCATATTATGCATCGTTCACCGGCGGACTTGGTTTTAGTTTTTGCCATTGCGCTGCTTTTTTCCACGATCGTCGGCTTCTTTAGATCGCTTTTAGGAGTCTCCCTGGCTCACGGATTAACGAATATCGGTTTATATATCATATGGCCGTATCTTCTTAGATAAAAAACGAAAAATTTCCCGTGACCCTCAAAAAAAATATTATAGACAGCGTATACACATAATATAGGTATTTTAGTACCGTCCAAAAGAATGCTTTGGGTCTATTATTTTGTAAGAGCGCTGTTTTTAATTGATTTGTGTAAAATATCACAATCGTATTGCTCAAATCCTGGAAACAACTGAAAAGGCAAACTTACCGAAAGGTAGGGGCGCAAAGCTACGGGTCTAAAACCGGTCCTTTGTCTCAGCAGAAGTGCCGGTCAATGATCGCCGGGCTGCAGCAAAAACCTATTTTAAAAGCAAAGTACCGCTGCACATTGAGCCGGCAGCGGTACTTCTCGTTTGCAGGGATTGCTGTGCAAAATCAGACAAGAAAATGTAACTTTTAGACAAGAAAATGTAACAATTAGACAAGGTTGGCAGGAATATGTTATTATTCAATTAATTATAATTCTTCAAGGAAGGTAACCAATTGAACACGATAACTTTCTTATCTTTGTTATTGGTCTCGTTTCCCGAAGCGATCCTGGTGGCTGCCCTGGGGTTTCTACTGGTAGGACTCAGACCCTGGTGGCGCGATTTACTAATAATCGGAGTTTTACAGGCGGGTTTTGCTTATGTCATCAGGCTCTTGCCGGTACCTTTCGGGCTCCACTCAATTTTTGAAACATTTTTATTCATTCTAAATATTCGCGTGGTTACCCGCCTGCCATTCAGGATAGTAATGCTTGCTTCTTTACTTGGCCTAATTTTTTACGGCTCGGTAGAAACCGTAGCGATACAGTTCTTGCTGCATGTCAAAGGTTTTTCGCTGACTGATGCCTGGAATTACACTTTTATCAGAGTTTTATACTTTCTTCCTCAAGCCTTTGTCATGCTGATATTTATAGTTGCCTGTAAAATTTTTAATATATCTTTAATCGGTTATTCTCAAGCATATAGTTATTCAGGGTACTTATCAAGAAAAGAAATGCAAAAATACTTAAAGGAAGAAATTATTAATAAGCACAATATTTTTATCTTTGTAGTCGTTCTTTTGCCCGTACTGTTGCTGACGATCTTAAACAGTGCTTTTAACGCGGTCAGGTTGAATATTTTTCCGGGGGAACATTTTATTATCTTTAACGGACTCATGGGGTTATTTATCATTGTTTTAACGGTACTGTCCACTGTCGCCGTCAAAAAAATCGGACAGCACGTGGAAAAGGAATACGAGGCCAAGAGAGCGGAGGAAAACTTAAAACAGATCAAACAATTAATTGATTCTTCCAGAAAACAGAGGCATGATTTCCACCACCAGCTGCAAACCATTTACGGGTTGTTGGAAGGCGGTTATTTTGAGAGAGCGCGGGATTATATAGGCGGGGTATTCGGCGATGTATCCAAAACTGTGGATTTGATAAAAACTGATAATTTTAGTGTCAGCGCCCTTCTCTACACGAAAATAGGCCTGGCCGAAGCCAGAAGCATAGAAATGGAAATAAACATTGAATGCAGTCTCAAAGAAATACCTTTAACTCCTCGTGAGACAAGCTCATTGCTGGGAAATCTGATTGATAACGCTCTTGAAGCCGTGGAAGACAAAACCGGTGATTTCAGGCAGGTAAAAGTAAAAATAGCACGTGAATACGGGATGTACATAATCATCATAAGCAATACGGGGGACCCGATCATGCCTGAAATCAAAGACAATGTCTTCAAGCCGGATTTTACGACGAAAGAAGGTCACTCAGGTTTGGGCCTGTCAATCATCAAAGATATTGTAACAAAATACCGCGGTAACATTGAGATTATCAGCGATCCTGAAGAGACGACCTTTGCCGTCACAATACCATCAAAAAAGAGGTAGATTTAATGAATTTAAACCAGATGGCCACGGAAACCGCGAACTACCTTTCCAGGGAACTGGCGCTGGATATTGGTAAAATTGATACACTGCGCTTCGGCCTGGAAATTATTTTTGCCACCCTCATCAAAGGGGTTATTCTGCTCAGTCTGGCGCACTTCCTGGGCATATTTGCCGAAGTAGCTTTTGCCATCGCCTGTGGGGCCATTTACCGGCTCCTAAGCGGCGGAGCCCACTGCTCCGGTTACTGGAGATGCCTCACCCTGGGAGTTTTTACTTTTCTTGGCGCCGGAGAATTGGGAATATATTGGGGACGTTGCCTATCAATCAATTTCCTGACATATGCGTTGCTGGCCGGCTACGTAACATCCTTCTGCTGTGTGATAGCTTGGGTGCCGGGGGAAGTGCCCTATAAAAAGATCACAAATATTTCTGAAAGGAGAATGTTTAAAATTCTTTCACTGACCTATTTAAGTCTATGGCTGGCGGCCAGTATAGCGATTGCCCACTATGCCTACTTATCCCTCGCTATTGCCGGCCTTGCCGCCGTCATTATCCAGACAATCAGTTTTTCCCCGCCTGGTTATCAGGTCATCCATAAGTTTGATGACTTTTTAACAGCACTATATAAGAGAAAGGAGGTGTCCAACCAATGCTGAGATTCATTAAAAAACTATCGTTTACTCCTGTTGTCACGGTAGCTTTATTAGTTGCCGCGGTCGGTTTCAAACCGGCTTGTTTCTTCTGGTTTTACCAACCCGCTCCTCCCGTAAAATCCAAATAAAGGACGGAGTAATTTCACATGAGAATAACTGTCTTTATTGCTGAAGATGACCCGGACATGCGATATGTGCTCAGAAAAGTAGTTGAAGAAGTTGAAGGTGTAAGAGTCATTGGCGAGGCCGGAGATGGGTTGGATGCTATAAAGTTAATCGGAGAACTGGCTCCCCAAGTGGTTTTTGTAGATATCGGTATTCCTGGAAAAGACGGTGTTGCCCTGGCCCAGGAGATATTTGACATCAATCCCATGACCTTTATCGTATTTGCCACAGCTTTCAGCGAATTTAGAGAAAAAGCCTTTGATATCTATGCTTTCGACTATCTCGTCAAGCCCTTTAAAATGAACCGGGTCCGGCAGACAATGGAAAGGGTCAAAGCGGTTCTGTCCGGAAAAGCTGCCGTCAGGTCAAAGCCTAACTTAAGATATTTTAATAAAAATATCAGCAGAAGACAATTTTTTAGAAATGACAACAAGTTTGTTTATTTAAATCTTGATGATGTCATCTATGTTACCAAGGAAGGCCGCAAGTCCACGATCTATTTTATCGGCGGACAAGTTCAAACAAACGATAAGCTGTCTGTCCTGGAAGAGCAATTGAAAGGGTATCCGTTCTTCAGAAGCCATAGCGGGTTCATTGTAAATTTAAAAATGGTCAAGGAACTTATTCCAACCGGCAGAAGCAGCTATGAGCTGGTTATGGAAAATACCAAGCGAAGGCCTTTAATAACAGTGGAAAAATTTAAAGAACTGGAAGAATTGACAAATGCCAAAGTTCCAAAGAGCGGTTGAAGGGTTCTAAACGAGCCCTTCTTTTTTTATCAATCTAAATTCAGACAAAATTTAGCAAGAATTAGACACGATATTGCTATTTTTAGACAACAAATATAGACAATCACTCCTTAAATTGCTAACTTTAGATTGGCAATATAAAGAACACAGCGGAGGTGAATTGATCTCTTATTCCATTACTAAATGAATCCTGGAGAACAATGTTCAGGTGTGAAAGGAGGAGAACCATGACAGTTACTACCGTAGCCATGATTAGCGCCGGCACGGCTGCCGCAGTCCCATCCTTGGTGACCGGGTTCGGCCTGATTGCCACGATAACCTTGATCGCGTTGCTTATCGCAAAGGAACTGGCGGGGGCGGCCGCGGAGAATTCATCCGTTTCGGAAGTTACCCTGCCCGGCGCGCTGGATAGGGCCTTGAATGTTGGCATCATTCCGTTGTTGATGGTTTTTGTCTCAATCGTATTCGTAAATATCGTAAAGATCCTTTAATAAGCCGGCAATGAAAGGAACTGTCGTATGAAACATGATGTCGTAGTAATTGGTGGAGGTCCGGCGGGCTGTGAGACTGCCCGACTCATTGCTGAAAAAGGATATAGGGTGCTGGTAGCCGAGGAGCACCGGCAAATAGGCGAGCCTTTGCAGTGTTCGGGACTCGTCAGTCTTAGAACACTGCAAGCTACGGCCATGCCGGATGACCTAATCATCAACCAGATCCACGGTGCTTTTGTGCACTCTCCCGGCGGAGAAACGCTTTTTTTCAGGGAGCAAAAGGTATATGCCCTGGTGATCGACCGCGCGGAATTTGACCGTACGTTGTCGGAAAGAGCCCAGCGCGCCGGCGTGGAAATCCTGACCGGGGTCAGAGCCGGCATAGGTGAATTTTTTACCGATGGGGTGAGCGTAAAGTTAAAATTTCGCGGCGGAGAGTCTACGGTCAGGACCTGCCTGGTGATTGGCGCAGACGGAGCCAACTCGCGTGTCGCTCGCCGGATCAGCGCTCCCAAAGCGGAGGACATGATCCGCATGTGCGCGGCCGAAGTGGAACTGCAGTGTCGGGAAAAAGATATGGTTCATATCTTCCTGGGCGGGGATATCGCGCCGGGCTGGTTCGGATGGGTCATACCGGTGGATGAAAAGCATGCGCGGGTGGGGATCGGGGTAAGCGGGAGGGACAAGCACCCAAGAACTTTTTTTAACAAAATGGTGAAGGCCCATCCCGGAATTTTTCAGGGGATGAAAATTATCCGCGGTACGAGCGGCGTTGTCCCCGTTGGTTCTCTTGCCAGAATTTACGGAAGGAGAACCTTGCTGGTGGGGGATGCCGCCTGCCAGACCAAGCCAATATCAGGGGGAGGGCTGTATCTTGGACTGCTGGGTGCGGAACTCTGTGCCAAAGTAGCGGCTAAAGCGCTCGCGAAAGGAAATCTATCCCCGCATTTCCTTAGGGAATACCAGCGGTTATGGGAAAAAGAGATGGCTGACGAAATACAGACGGCCCTCAGGCACAGGAATATTTTCCTTACTATGTCCGACAGGGACATGGACAAATTAATCCGGTTTTTAAGCCGTCCCTTATGGCAGGGGATCATATCAAGATACGGCGATATCGACTATCCGTCAAGGTTGGCAGACAAGCTATCCTTTGCCGGACCCTGGGCGGAAAAATTTATTATGGCGGGATTTAAAAAAATACTCTACTACTGCTCGGCAACCCGGGCCTAGAAAAATAAAATTGCGCTTTTGACAGTCGATAATTTTTTATGCGAGGAGGGTGGGTTTGGGTGAATAACAAAAGGGCGGAAAGTTTTTTCAATGATACCAAATACAGCTTGATTATACCGGCCTACAACGAAGAAGAAGGATTGCCCATTGTTTTAAATGATGTCTTTAAGTTGATTGATGAAAGTTTTGAAGTAATTGTTGTGGACGATGGTTCCTCAGACAGAACCAGAGAGGTGGCGCAAAGGTTTCCCTGCCGGGTTATTTCCCACGAGCGCAACTCCGGCAAAGGCGCCGCCATGAAAACCGGCATCAAAGAAGCCAGGGGAGAAAACATTATATTCATTGATGCTGACAATACTTACCCGCCGGAAGGAATTTTGGCATTAGCGAAAGCTTTGGAAAACTATGATATGGCTTTGGCCTCGCGTAAAACCGGTCATGAAAATATCCCGGCCTTTAATAGAATCGGTAATGCCATGTTTAGAAACAGTATTCGATATATATATGGTTTTCAGGGATATGACCCCCTGACAGGTTTATATGGAATGAAGAGAACTTACCTCAAGAGCATGAATCTTGAATCCAAAGGGTTTGGCATAGAGTCGGAAATATGTATTAAGGCTGCCAGGATGGGACTGAGAGTGAAGGATATTCATATTACGTACCGGGACAGGGTCGGCAAAGCAAAACTAAATGGTTTAAAAGACGGCTACAGGATTTTTAAGACTATTTTAAAATTCTTTCCGCTAGTATTCCGGCGTATTGAAAAACCGGGCCTGCCGGGCTGAGATTGGTTTTCTACAAGAGGATAACGTTTATGAGAATATGTGTAGTGGGTTCTTCCAAAAAGTTTTTCAGCGGCATCTCCGCTTATACGATTGTGATGGCAAACGCCTTTGCGGAGCAGGGGCATAAGGTGTCCGTCATATTGCTGCAAAATCTGGTGCCCTTGTTTTTATACCCGGGCCGGGATCGTGTCGGCAAAGGAGAATACACAATAGATTTCCGTCCCGAAATAGAGGTCTATAACGGTATGGACTGGAATGCTCCCGCATCCTGGATAGGAGCGCAACGGTTTCTGTCACGCCAAAAGCCGGATGCCATTATAATGCATTGGTGGACATCCTCTGTGGCGCATATGCAGTTTTTTTTAGCCGTATCCAGGCGTATGAACGGCATTAGACCCAAGCTTATTCTTGAAATGCATGAAGTGGTGGACACCTTGGAGGAAAAAATATTTCCGATCCGGGTTTATTCCAGGGTGGGCGGGAAAGCGTTAATCAGAGCGTGCGACGGTTACACGGCCCACTCTGAGGAGGCCAGGCAGGCCATTATGAAAACTTATAAGCTGGCCGGGGAAAAAATAAATGTCGTTCCCCATGGACCTTACAATATGTATGAAACATTGGACAGGGAGCTTGCCAGACAAGAAATTAATTTAAAGGGGTTTACCATTCTTTATTTTGGGATGATCCGCCAGTATAAAGGAGTGTCCTTATTAGTGAAGGCGTTTAACAATATATCGCCGGAATCGGCTAACAATATGCACCTGGTCATCGCCGGCGAGAACTGGGGTGACGATACGGAGCTGGCGCAGGTTCTGGAGAATACACCGCACAAAGACAGAATTATCTACAAGCCGGAATTTATACCTGACGAGGCTGTTCCCAAGCTCTTTACCGCGGCCGACGTGGTGGTATTGCCTTACTGGCGAACCTGCGGCAGCGGGGTAATAAATATCGCGGTGGCTCAAGGCAAACCGGTGATTACAGCGGAGCTTGACACCCTGGTTGAGTGTCTTGAGGGGTATGGCGGAGCAAGGTTCTTTCCAGTAGGAGATGTTGACGCCTTGCGTGACGGTCTTCTGGAGGCTTATGAAAATTGGGTGGTGAACGGAGTCCAGAACTACCGGTTTACGGGTACTTCCTGGGAAGCCATCGTGAAAAAATATGAAGACATCATCGGAGAAATGGCCAAGCGCGAGCGCGGCTAAAAGGTAATTCATGATTGAAAGGATTACGAAAAAATGCTAAAAATCAGCTTTATGACGGAAGTAGGTCACCGCCTGGCACGCTATAAGGCCCAAAGCCTACTGGGCTTTCCGCAAACGCGGCCTTTAAGCCTCACAGTCAGCATTACGCAGAAATGCAACAGCAGGTGCAAGACCTGCAATATCTGGAAGGACCCCAGGAATGAGCAGCCCGGTAAAGAACTTACTCTCGACGAATATGACAAGATTTTTCGGAGTATCGGACGGTCCGTGATCTGGTATACCTTGAGTGGCGGGGAGCCTTTCCTGAGGAAGGATATTGTTGAGATTGTCAGATCGATTATCAAAAACTCGGCTCCCAAGGTACTGATTATTCCTACGAACGGCCTGCTGGTTGACCGGATTGTCAGGGAAACAGAGCGTATTTTAAGCATTCTTCCATTGCATGCCACCTTAATTATCAATTTATCGCTTGACGGGATTGGGGAAAGGCATGACGAAATAAGGGGCGTACCCGGAAATTTCGCAAGGTTCATGAAGACTTTTAACGCTTTGAAAGAGCTGAAAAAAACCTATCCTCACTCCTTTGAGCTGGGAGTGCACAGCGTTGTTTCCAAATTCAATGTGGAGAAGATATTGGAGCTATTTGACTATGTCAAAAAACGTTTAGTCCCGGACTCCTATATTTGCGAGATTGCTGAAAACAGGGAGGAGTTGCTGAACGTAACCGACCATATCGCGCCGTCAATCGACCTTTACGAAAGAACAATCCGTCCTTTACAGCATGAAATCAGGGAAAGCCTGCTGCGGAATAAAGGCATTACCGGCCTGATCCAGGCTTTCAGGCTAAAATACTATGATTATGTCATTACGGAAATGAGAGAGAAAAGAAGAATCATACCCTGCTACGCAGGTCGTGTCTCGGCGCAGATATCGCCCTGGGGGGATGTCTGGCCCTGCTGCATATTGGCCTATAAGGCGGATATGGGCAATCTCAGGGATTTTGACCTGGACTTCAACAAGTTCTGGCACTCCGCAAAGGCGGCTCAGGTAAGGAATCAGGTGTTTAAGGGAGACTGCTACTGTCCCATGGCCAATGTGCACTACACAAACATGACGCTTACTCCAAAGGCGATGATGGGAGTCATGGGCAATTATCTTGGGGCCAGGATGGGTATGAAATAAAGGTTTGGGGTGCGGTGCAATGAGTAGGATATTCCTTACGGGCGCCACTGGTTTTATCGGCGGTCACCTGGTCAGACACCTGGCCAGGCGGGGTGAACAGGTCACCTGCCTGGTTAGAAAAGAGAATGCCTTGAAAGGGTCTCCGCATATTAAGCTGCTGAAAGAAGAGCTGGGTGCTTTGTGCGACCGGGAGCTTGCCTGCAGGTTAATCAGCGGGCACGATTACGTTATCCACTGCGCGGCTATCCGCGGGGAGATGAGACTGCCCTGGTCGGATTATTTCAAGATAAACGTTGACGCCACCTGTTCCTTGCTTGAAGCAGCCGGGCGGGCGGGCGTAAAAAAATTTTTGTACCTGAGCAGCGTCGGGGTCTTGGGCACAATGCCGCTGCGCCTGCCTGCCAGTGAAGACACCCCGTATAATCCCGATAGCAATTACCACAGGTCAAAAGCACTGGCCGAAAAGCAGGTCATAGAATGCTCTAGCAGTGGTCTTGATACGGTGGTGATACGTCCTTCCATCACTTATGGACCTGAGGACAACGGGTTTTTATTAAGGATAATCCGCATGGCTGAAAAAGGTTACTTCCCTTTAATCAGCGGGGGGAAAAATAAAATTCACCTTACCTATGTCGATGGTCTGGTCGACGCTATGGTAAAAGCGCTTGATTCATCTTTGGGAAGTGGAAAAAGGGTTTATACAATTGTTGATTCACAGCCCATTTGCTTTAAAGAGTTGATTGAAATGATCGCCGACAGTTTGGGACGCAAGGTAAAAATTATTAACATTCCCTCAAAAACACTGTTATTCCTGGGCACACGGAGTTATGACGCCATCCTTGGACCGGTTAAAAAAAGTCCCTCTTTAACCATGAGTGCCAAGATTTTAGCTTTACCGTGGTATTACGATGCCGGCAGGGCCAAAAGAGAATTGTCTTACACGCCTTTCGACACGCGGAAACGTGTTCCCGAAACAGTGCGGTGGCTTAAAGAAAACGGATGGCTAAATTAGCAGAGGAGTAAAGTTAATGATCAGTGAACAAATCCCGGTAACTCCGGATGATAATCTTATCCAGTTCGGAATGTTGTATGAGAAATACATATTCAGCAAGATCGTACGCGATTTAGTGGCGAAGTATAAAATCAAAAGCGTCTGTGAATTTCCCTGCAACCAGTTAATGGGTAAGGATAACAACGAGTATTTTAGGGAAAACGGTTGCGAAGTCGACCGGTATCGGTTATATCCTGAAGGCAATACAAAAAAATATGACCTGATTTGGAATTTTTGTGAATTTGAAAACTGCCCGTCCTCTCAATACCTGGTCTCAAAGATGAAGAATTTATCCAGGAGCTATCTCCTGGTGATTACTCAGAACCGGTATAATGTGCTGCTTTTGCATTACTGGTATCATGTGTACAAAGGGACAGCCTGGGATCACGGCGTGTTGTCAAAAATGAATAATACCCCCATCAAAAGAGAGTTTCGGCGTCAAAACATAGAGGTGCTCAAAGTGGGTGCTTTTGACGTGCCCTGGTTTGTGTTGGATTTTTATGAGGGAGGGAAATTTTTTAGGGGTATGGCGCCTAAAACTATGATTAAAACCCAGGATATAAAAGAAAGTTTTTTTGAAAAACTGCCCAAACCGTTTAAATTGCTGCTGGCTCACCACCATTATGTACTGGGACGAAGGGGGTAGAGCATGAAAATATTAATGGTGTTGGATGCAAATGACGGCCGGGGCATGTACAGGCACGGATATATCCTGGCAAAAGAGCTGGCCATACTAAAGCACAAGGTCAGCATTGTTTATATCGACCCGGAAGAAAGCGTCAGTCACGAGGATAATGTAAAAGTCTACAAGATATGCGGGTTTATTCAAAAGTTTGGCTTTCTCTACGCGCAGAGCAATGTCAGGCACCATGCCCCGGTTCCTGACGGTGTGGTGGTGAAAAAGCTTGAGGGGATAATCGAAGCTGAGCAGCCTGATCTGATCCACGTGCACGGATGGGTGCTTTATTCGGTGGCAAAGTTGAAGTCAAAATTCAAGGTGCCCCTGATTACTACCTTACATGATTACGGCTACTTTTGCCCCACTAAAACTTTATTAAGGGACAACAGGCATTTGTGTGAACAGCACTCTTTAAACGGTTGCTTGAACTGCGGCAAAAAGTTTTATGGCGTGGCAAAAGACCTTCTTACCCTCTATGGCGTCAGAACGCACCATAATCTCTTGAACTCATCGGTGGATAAATATATTGCCGTCAGTTCTTATGTGAAACAAAGATATGTGAGCGCCGGATTTCCGGAAGAGAAGATTACCGTTATACCTAATTTCTATAATCCGGCAGAGATGGCCCAAGGAACAAATGATCATGTCAACGAGCTGCCGGAAGACTTTATTCTCTATGTCGGTGAGTTTACTCCTTTTAAAGGTGTTGATATATTAGCGGAAGCTTTCAGCGGAATAAAGACGAAGACAAAACTCGTGCTGATGGGCAGGCCGAAGTATGCCGGCCTGCGAAAGGATAATATTATCGTATTTGAAAATCCCCCCAGAAAATTAGTTGTAACAGCTTTTAAGAAATGCAGGTTTGTGGTAATTCCCTCTATATGGGCCGATCCCTGTCCAACTGTGGCATTTGAAGCAATGGCTTGCGGAAAGGCGATTGTGGCATCTAATATTGGCGGCTTGCAAGATATTGTGAAGAATAATAAAACTGGGATTCTAGTTGAACCTGGTGATAAGGGGAAATTAGCTGATGTGATTGAGTTGTCTTTAAATAAAGGGGATTACTCTGAGAAATTCATTAATAATTTTTTTAAAAAGCATTTTTCTTTGAAAAAAGTTGTCGCTTCTATTAATGACTATTATCAGCTTGCTTAACCTAAGGTGATAATCTACCGGGTTATGGTTATGGGGAGGGGCCAAAATGATCAGATTAAAAGAATTTGATAACATTCGTGGTATAGCAATCATTGCTGTCATCATGATTCATATCGGTGCGGGTATTCTCTTGGTAGAACCATCGACACACACCTTGAAAGTTCCGATGAGTACATTTTTTGTCTATCACCAATTGACTGGTTTCGCGGTTTCTGCCTTCATTACATGCTCGGGCATATTGTTGTGCATGCGATACAAGGACAAGCAGTTTAATTATCTCAATTTCGTCGGCTCCCGAAGCCTTATTCTCATTCCGTATGTTATCTGGTCGTTAATCTACCTGGAGTATACCGGCAAACTGGCCGGTATTTCCAAGGCGGATTTATTCACGGCACTCGGCAACGGAAGCGCCTACTGGCACTTATATTTTATTCCCTTGGTTTACTGCCTCTATTTACTATTCCCTTTATTCAGGTTTGTCGTCAGAAAAATTAAAACACCATGGTGGTTGGTATTAGCCTTGGTTCTTCAGCATTACTTCCAAATACGTCTGCAAAATGCCGTCTCAAAAGAAGTGCTGGACTTTTTTCAGGTGCGGTTCTTCCTATTTCTTTTCCTGGCAGGCTGCTATATCGGGCAGTATTATGATGAATTCAAGGTCTTTATTAATAAATATATAAATGCCATTATCGGTTTACTTGGCACGGTACTCCTCTTTAAAATATGCGTTTTTTATTACACCGCATTAGTGCTGAAAAAGACCGTTACAGAGATTCCCCAGACCGTTACCTTTGAAAATAAACTTTACACCCTGTGCATTATTGTTCTATTTATTTACCTCGCTCCACACCTTAAGAGCAGTCTTTTAGGCAGATTTGGGGCAAATTCGTTTGGCATATACCTGTCTCATCCCCTTATCTTGAAAATTTTATACGCATTCTTTAAAGAGTTAAACCTAATTAACCTTAGGAGTGAAGGGGCTTTTGCAGTTCTAGTGATAACACTGTTTGCCAGTTATCTGCTGACAGAAGGACTTAACAGGGTACCACTCGGCTACCTGCTGATAGGGCGAAATGACAGGCCGATAAATATCCCCTTCCCCGCGCAAAAAAGCGCCTCCGGTTAATTATTTTTCCAAAGCCTCATACCGTTTGTTAAATGCGATTTCGATGAGGAGGGCCTTAAACTGGTTATAAAAAGACTTTCCGCGCTAGTAGCCTTGATTATTTTTCTTGCGGCTGTTTGCTTGCCCTATTACCTGCAATATGCCGAGCCATATTTCTCTCCCAGCGTGATCAATGGCATCAACATATATGAAAACAGTCATATTGTTGACTCCAGCGATTTGAAATTAGCGCAAAAGAGACTTGCCAGCGACTTGGAAATAGAAGAGTCTTACCCTTTGCCCGGTATACTTCATGCTGTTTTGATCTCTGTCACGGGACTGCCGTATGAGAAGGTGGCTTACATACCTGTTGCCGGATTAGGCAGCCTATTATTCTTCGTGTTGGCCAGATACGTGTTATCTAGTAAGAGTAACGGCTACGCATTGTTATTGGCCATGACCTACTTCGGATTGAATGTATTCACGAACTTTCAGGCTTTAACGAATGGCAGAGCCATTCTGGGGGCCATAGTGTTGGTTCTCTTTGTAATTAGTTTTATCCGGCTTTTAGAGAGTCCGGGAGAGAAAATCTTTCCATGGTTGATTATATGTTTGATTTCCGCCGCCATGGCTGGAGGGACCTATTACACCGCCACATTGGCAATTATTATTGTAATAATTATTAGCTTCGCAGCTACTAAGAACAAGTTTCGGGTTATTTCACGCGGTAACGTTGCCCTGCCACGGGGGATTTCCACCTTGGTATTAGCCATTTTTTTGTTCCTCTCGCCTCCGATACTCGCCAGGGAGATGCCTGCTCTAAGTATTCAAGAATTTTTAAATCACACCCTGGATGCGATTCGCGCGAGATTAGGAGCGGAAAATACCGGTTTGCAAGGAATCCTCCTGGGAACCGACTTGATGAGCCAAATGCGGTTATGGAGTTTGCGATTAATAATATTGATGTCTGCAGTTTCTATGGTGCTAATCGTTGCCAGCGGAATCCGCAGCCCGGAAAAACGGAATTCACGTCAATGGTTGTATACCATTATCGTATTCGGCACATGCTGTACCGCGTTGCCATATTTGTTGAAAACGTCTATCATTTCGACGCGATTCCTCGTAGCTTTTGGGTTTCTCTGTGCTTTAAGCATCATTTGCAACCTCAAAAAACATAAAATGATCTTCAGCTCGATTGTTATCGGTCTGGTGCTCATCGTCTCCGTTGCCAGCCTGAGTTTTTCCTTGCAAAAAGGCGGTTCTTTTGGTGCAAAACCTTACGCTGTCGACAAGGTCCGGCCGGTGGCAGCCTACCTGTCGCAAAATGTTGACGCCGGCTTGATAGCCGCGGACGCCGGTTACGCGTCAAACTTGTGGATACTGCTTGCAGATGAGAAAAGAAACTATAAAGTTAACGTATCACCTCTGGTAAAAGATGCGCTTACTTTAAAAGACGCTCAGGATGGTTCAGCGGCGCCTCTCCTTGATGCTCTCAAGCGCAGGGGAGCGGGGTACTTATTGATAAATACCGACGACAGGCCGTTTTTTGGCGATACCTGGGGGTATTCGGTAAATTTGCGTCGTGGTAAATGGCTGGAATCTTTACCTCTTGATGCGGTTTATGATGACGGCAGATTTCTCCTGTATAGAAACGTAGACATCAAGTAATTAAATGGAGGAAATTATTCCGCTATGAATATTTTGCTAATTAATACCAATTGTTCCTATAATAAGGGTTCTGAGGCCCAGGTTGTCAGTACAATTTCCGCTTTTAGAAAAGTATATAGAGATGCAAAATTTCTTTTGCTTTCATATGTTTATGAATTTGATCAGGAATCTGCAAAAGCAATAAATAAAGAGAATGATATTTTATCTGTGCGCGGATATCCGATGAATGGCAATCGGCACACGTTTATCTGTTATTCATATCACATAATAATATGTATCTTGACAGCTATTTTACAAAAATTCATATGCTTAAATAAATTAAAGCTGAATCAGACTTTCTTGAAAGCTTATAACGAGGCTGACATGGTAATTGACTTAAGTGGTGATACAATTGCCGATCATAAAAATTTTTATTCAGTTGCCATAAAAAATTGCTTGGGAGTTCTGCCGGCTATTATTCTTAACAAGCCCTATGTTATCTATTCACAATCAATAGGCCCTTTTAGATGGTATTCACGTTGGCCTGTACGTTTTTGCTTTAATAGGGCCAAAGCAATAATACTGCGGGAGAAAATAAGTATAAACGCTCTGCGATCAATAAATGTAAAAAATAAAAATGTTTTTTTAAAAGCTGATTGCGCGTTTGCTCTCGATCCTGCTCCCCATAGTAGAATCAAAGAAATATTAATTTCCGAAGGTATTCAGCTAACTGATAACGAGCCGCTGGTGGGCATCTCGGTAAGCAGATTGATTGAAATCAGGAATGATCAATATGTATCTCAAATGGCAAAATATATTGATGCGATTATTGAGGAGATGAAAGTAAAAGTAATATTAGTGCCGCATGTGGCTCATTACGATGAATCAAGTCAAGATTCGCGTGATACGCAAAGAAGAGTATTTGAAAATCTCAAGAACAAGTCCAAGGTTGTGGTGGTTAATGGCAACTACTCCTCCCGGGAACTAAAAGGCATTATAAGTAGGTGTGATCTGTTTATGGGCTCTTATATGCATGCCTGTATCGCGGCCTTGTCCTCGGGTGTTCCAACCATTGTTTTAGGGTGGGCTCATAAATATAAAGGAATTATGTCCCTGGTCGGCCTTGATGAGTTTGTCTTCGACTACCAGTCCACGAGCCTGGAGCACTTAATAGAAGCGACATTAAAACAATGGAAAGATAGAGAAAAAGTTCGTCGATACTTGTCGGAAAAGGCTGAACAAGCCAGGGAATCTGCTTTGCAGGCTGCTGAAGTAGTTAAGCAAGTAATTGAGTGATGAATATGAAACCGTCAAATAATGTGGAATCTGCCGGGATAATCAGCTCCTGGCTATGTACGGGATGCGGTACGTGTGCAGCCGTGTGTCCTAAAAAATCTATTATATTAAAAATTGATCAGAAAAGTGGTATATATCTTCCTAATATTGCTAAAGACAAATGCAATCTTTGTGGAATCTGCTTAAGCGTCTGTCCGGGGCGCGAGATTGATCTCAAAAACCTAAACCAGATCGTTTTTGGCCAAGAGGCAAATGATCCTTTGCTCGGCAGCCTCATTAAGTGCTATGCCGGTTGCGCCTCCGATTGCCACATTAGATATTCCTCGTCATCGGGAGGAATAATCACGGCTTTATTAGCTTACGCTTTAAAAGAAAGAATAATTGATGGCGCTTTGGTGGTCAGGGCCGATGAGAGAAAGCCATTAGAGCCGTATTCTTTTGTCGCAAGGACGATAGAAGAGATTATCTGCGCCAGAACTTCACGGTATTGTCCCATACCAGTTAATAATTCACTGAGAGAGATTCTTTACTCTGAAGGGCATTACGCGGTGGTGGGGTTGCCGTGCCATATCGCCGGCGTTAGAAAAGCGGAAAAAGCAAATGAAAAATTAAAAGAAAAGATAATTTTGCATTTCTGCTTAGTATGCAACCATACTCCTACCTTTCGGGCAACTCAATATCTTTTGAGCAAGTTAAACACCGGTCGGGCGGTTAAAGAAATATTCTACCGGGGTAACGGTTGGCCCGGCGCAATGACCGTCAGGTATCAGGACGGAAGTGAACGCTTTGTTGAACACTTGGATTTTAAATACTGGGGTTTCATTTTCCAAAGGTTTTTCTGGCCTCGCAGGTGTTTTCTCTGCGATGATAAGAGCGGTGAGCTTGGTGACGTTTCCTTTATGGATCCCTATCTTCCGGAATATAACAGGAGCGAAAAAATAGGAAGCACTCTTTTTATTGTGAGAAGTCCTTTTGCCGATGATTTAATTAATAAAGCAATTGAAGACGGAGTGATTGCCGGTTCGGAAATCGGAAAGGAAAGAATAAAGGAATCACAGCTTTTGCAGGAGGTTAGACAGCGCAATAGAGCACGAAGGATGCTGGTAAAATTTTTTAAACAAAGTATACCTCTCTACTCAGGGCGTCCAAAGGGAAAAGTAAAAATTACGGATTTGTTCAAAGCGGCATTTGATTACCTGCTGATCCGGTCCGGCGATTATTCTTTTTATGCAGTTGATTTATGTTGTTATACCTGGAAAGCTGGCAAAAGAGTCAAATCACTTTTCTTGAGGAATTAACTTTAGATTAAATTATAATAACCCGGCTAATAAAAGCTGGCGATTTCCCCGCTCGGATTAGCCGTAAGAGGTTTGAAGATAATTGACGCTAAACAAGCAAAAAATCAAGCGAAATATCAAAGAATATTTTTATTTGAAAAATGTTCATGGCTCCTCCCTTTATAACAATGCTTTTTACCTCGTGCTGAACAGTTTGACAACGTCGTTCTTGGGCTTTGTTTTTTGGAACCTCATGGCCAGGTATTTTACGCCTGCTGAAGTAGGCATCGGTTCCGGGCTCGTATCCGCCTCCGGGCTGGTGGCCATGCTGGCCAGCTTGGGATTGGGAATAGGGATGATCCGTTTTTTACCGCAGGCTGGAGAAAAGTCCGGCGCATTGATTAACAGCGGATTTACTCTGGCCGGCATAATCGCGGTGCTGGGGTCGATTGTTTATCTTTCCGGCATGGCTCACTGGTCGCCGGCGTTGGTTTTTGTGCGAGAGAGCTTTTGGATGTCTTTTCTATTTGTGTTGTTTTCCGTAGCCACGATTCTGGCGCTTCTCGTTGAGCGCGTGCTGACGGCCGGCCGTTCGGCAAACTATGTTTTTTGGCAGAACACGTTTATCAGCCTGGTCAAGCTGCCCCTGCCGATATTTGTTTTTGCTCATTTGCAGGGCTATGGCATTTTTACAAGTAATGGAGCAGCCACTCTGGCGGGAGTGGCCCTCTCCTGGCTCCGGTTTTTGCCCGCGGTTTACAGGGGCTACTTTCCCAAGCCTTTATTGGACGGGAAGATGATGAAGCAAGTATTGCCCTATTCCTTTGCCAATTATATCGGTAATTTGTTTAATAATATCCTCGGATTTATTTATCCGTTAATGGTTTTAAACACACTCGGCTCTGAGGAAAACGCTTACTTTTACATTGCCTGGATGATGGTGCAGGTGCTGACCTTCATCCCCGCGGGAGCGGCCCAGTCTCTTTTTGCCGAGGGCTCCCACAACCAAAAGAGGCTGGGCCGGGA
>NZ_MVQM01000127.1:0-8033 GCF_002067195.1 Pelotomaculum sp. PtaB.Bin117
GCCAAACCAATCTGTTTTTCAAAGAAAGATTCTTGAATTTAACAGGTGAAAGTATTTTCATAAAATAACCCCTCCTAAAATAAATTAAAACAAAACTTGTAGTAAAATCCTTAATTACAAGTTTTCTTTTGCTAATTTTTGTTCTATCAATAACCTCAAGTCTTTTTTAGACACTTTTCCAATGTTCGTCAGCGGGAAGGAATCGACTATTTCTAAGCGCTCGGGTAATTTAAAGCTGGCCATTTGCTTATCCTTCAGGAAACTGATTAATTCTTCAAACGTTAATGTTTCGTTATCTTTCAGGATTACAAATGCGCAGCCTTTCTCACCCAGAACAGGATCGGGCATTGCTACCACTGCCGCGTTTTTTACTTTTGGATTGGCTAAAATCAAATTCTCTACTTCTTCTGCACTGATTTTTTCGCCGCCTCTGTTAATCAAATCTTTCTGGCGACCTTCAATCACCAGACACCCTGTTCCAACGTCCCAGCGGACAACGTCTCCTGTTCGATAAAAGCCATCGGGCGTAAATGAGCGGGCATTAACTTCTGGCGAGTTAAAGTATCCCTGAATTGTATATGGTCCCCGGCATAACAATTCGCCGATTTCCCCGGGTTTGAGATCTCTGCCTTCTTCGTCAACAATGCGAACTTCGTCGGCCGGGGAAAGGGGCTTGCCAATGGTCTCCAGTTCTTTCGGGTTATCCGGGTCACTCATTGTTACCATGCCTTCTGCCATACCGAACTGAAGGAATAAGGTACATCCCGCTAATTCGGCGTTTACTCTTTTGGCTACTTCCAGATTTGTCTTAGACGCTCCTGAAATAATGCAAAACAGTGATGATAAATCGTAATTTTTTCGCTCAGGGAAATTCAGAATATTAATAACCAGCGTTGGAACCAGGGGCAAAATAGTTATTTTTTCTTTTTCAACTAATTCACACATTGCCTGGGCAGCAGTCGATTGGGCCAACACAACGGTTCCGCCGTACAAAAGTGTCCCCAAAACGCCTGGGCAGGACATACTCATGTTATGAGCCATCGGGGCAACAGCCAGGTATCTGGAGTATTTATTCATACCGACATACATTGCATTAATTTTGCAATTGTACACGTAATCGTTGTGAGTCCTCGGTATTATTTTGGGTATGCCTGTTGTCCCTCCTGACAACAGTAAAAGAGCTACTTCTGAAGGGTCCGGTTTGGCTATCTCCGGCCCGTTTGTTGTCTCTATATCCATAACATTACCGAGCAAGGTACTGATTAAAGTTTGGCCCTCATTCGCCGTCACACCTGCAACAATTACTTTTTCAATTGAGGGAACTGCCTCCTGCACTTCTTTAGCTAATTCGGGATAACTAAACCCTCTGTATGTGTCAGGAATTATATACGCCTTGGCCTTGCTGGCCGTGGCTAAGCCGGAAATCTCGCCAAACCTGTGCTGCGGAAGACTCAAAACGGGTATTATTCCTGCTTTAATTAAAGCTAAAAAGCAGTAGACAAACTCGGGCACGTTTGGCAACTGGATAATAACAGTATCCAGTGGCTTCAACCCGGCTGACAAGAAACTCTTCGCCAGATGATCGGTAATGATTCTTAGCCGATCATAGGAAATTCTTACATCATTGCAAACCAATGCTTCCCTTTTCGGAAAAAACTCAGCTACCCGATCAAATGCATCACCAATGCTGACATTCTCCCAGTAACCCTTCTTGATATAATTCTCCCGGAGCTTTTCCGGCCATTGCAGAGCACCTTCTAACATAAAAGACCTCCTCCCTATAACTTGATAACAAAAGACCTAGTTAAAATTCCTCTTTAACACCTCCTTGCCAATCATAACTGCAATATTTATGCCAACCCGAAAAACCGCGTATTTACAGATAATTTGGATATATGTGTTTAATACTAGTGTTCAGTTTTGTAACTGTCAAGGAACCTATTTCAAAGATTCGCTAATTATTCACACATTTGTCCACTTTATTTACAGTGTAGCAATTTAAAACATAAATAAAACTTGTTCATATGCTATTAAATGCTAATTCGATTGAACCTAAAAAAGGCCGCTACCTAATTAGCATTTAAATCGTAAACATTTTTCAATATACTAATAAACTAAAATTACCCTGTAAAACAAAAGATACTGCAATTTATTCCTGCAGGACCTTTTGTTTATCCAAGATATAAGTCTAATACTTATAAAATCCCTGCCCTGTTTTACGCCCCAAATGACCGGCATTAACCATTTGTTTAAGAATAGGGGCCGCCTTAAATCTGGGACCAAATTCTTCTTCACAAATCTGCATAACAAATACACAAACATCAATGCCTATTAAATCCATAAGGGCACAAGGTCCCATAGGCATATTGGCACAATAAATCATATTATCATCGACATCTTTGGGGGAATTGCCGTTCATAACAGTATAAGCCGCTTCATTACAATATGCCTGCAAAAGCCGGCTGCTAATAAACCCGGCATAATCCATAGCAATAGTCGGTACTTTATTCAGGCTCTTGGTAAATTCAACGGCCTTATCAAGGGTTTCCTGAGAGGTCACTCTGCCTTTAATCAATTCTACGCCCTTCATCATGGGTACAGGGTTCATAAAATGTATCCCAGCCACCTGTTCGGGACGCTTGGTTGCCGCTGCGATGGCAGTAATGGGAAGTGAGGACGTGTTGGACCCTAAAATTGCATGAGCAGGCGCCAACTTGTCAATTTCTTCAAATACCTTCACTTTCAGGTCAATTCTCTCGGGCACTGCCTCTATAATTAAATCAGCGCTTGAAACTGCGTCCATAGAAGTCGCAGTAGTAATCCTTCCAAGGATGTTCGCTTTTTCATCAGCTTTGATTTTATTTTTTTCAACCAGTTTCGATAAACTCTTTTCTATTGTTTTCAGGCCCTTGGCTAAAAAATCATCGCTAATATCCCGCATGACAACTTGATATCCGGCCTGAGCTACAACCTGGACAATACCATTACCCATTGTCCCGGCTCCTAAGACAACAACCTTATTTATTTTACTCAATTTAATTCCTCCTTTTTTTACGTAGGCTATGCAGACTTTACCTTTATAGCTTGTCAAGACTTCCATCACTATTCCTTAATTTCTTCAGGATCTCTTCTTACGCTTTGTTATAAACTATTTTTTCGCATCCGGGTCGTATACCTCGAATTGGACACCGTGAGTCGACTTGGGGTGGATAAAATTAACAGTGCCAAAGCTTCCTGACATTGGTTTATCCATAACAAACATGGCTCCTGCTTCCTTCATTTTAACCATATCTTCCTCAACATTGTCCGACGCTAAGGACATCAAAAAGAATCCCTCTCCTTTGGAGGCGACAAATTTCGCAATTGCAGTGCCTTCCTCCCCGGCGAGTAATTGGAGAATAAAACCATTAATGTCAAAGGCGGCCCCTTTAAGTCCCGGCATTGCAAAATCTTTATCGCCCAACATTTTAGGTTGTCGCCCCAGCAGGTCAGTATACTTTTTTACTGCAACATCCAAATCTTTAACAGCTATATTAACACCTCGTACACCCTTAAACACAAAAATCCCTCCATTTATTTTTTAATTTAAATTACTTTTTTTGTTTTACGAAAACTCTCATCGTTTTTGTTTTCTTTTCTTCGCGTCTCCTTTCTTGTCATATTACTTCCCTCTAAAAACGGGTTTCCGCTTTTCTAAAAATGCTGCGGTTCCTTCTTTAAAGTCTTCAGAAGCGGCAATCAATCCAAAACCCTGGGCTTCATGCTGAAGTAATGATTCCATGTCATTGGTGGCTAAATTTGTAATTTGCTTGATAGTCTTAAGCACTAACGGTGATTTTTGGGCTAACTGTTCGGCTAAATTATAAGCTTCCTCAAGAACTTGCTCAGCCGGTACTGCTTTATTAACCAAACCAAGCTCCGCAGCATCTTTTCCACTGATAAGATTTCCAAGACAAAGTATTTCTTTGGCTTTTAACGGGTTAATAAGGAGAGGAAGCTTAGCAGTACCTCCTCCCCCTGGGATGGCGCCGATATTTACTTCTGAAAAACCCATCTTGGCATCTTCAGCCACGATCCTGAAATCACAAGCAATCATTAGTTCACAACCGCCGCCCAACGCATATCCTCTAACTGCCGCGACAACTGGTTTACTTAACTTTTCAAATCTGCCAAAACACTCCTGGAATCTTCTACTGTTGGCATAACCGGCAAAGCTGGAATTAACTTTGTTAACTTCCGAAATGTCCGCACCTACACAAAAAACTTTTTCGCTCCCGGAAACAATTACACACTTAATTTCTTCGGATCTCTCTGCTTCATCTAGGACCTTATGGATTTCATCCAAGGCAACCCGGTTAAGGGAATTCATCTTCGAAGGTCTATTTAAGGTAATTAAAAGTATTCCCTCTTTTAATACAGTTTCTATTGTCTCGTAAGCCATAATACTGCCCTCCATCTTAAAAGAATAACAAAATGAAAGTCCACAATTCCGAACGCTCCAATATTCTATGATAATGCAAGTTCCATGCCAACCTTCCAATCATAAGGGGTGCAGAAATATTATAGCTACAGTTATTTTCGTGCTAATGAACAATGAATATAGATTTATTAACCTACCAAACCCATCTGCTGACAATCAATAACGATTACATATAATTTCAATGAAATGTCCATTATTGTTGCATGAGTTCCCCAAAAGCTCGGATTACTGCTTTTAAATCCAGCGTTACCATTTGAAACAGTGTAACAATTTTGGACAACAAAAAATCAAGGTCCGTAAAGCGCATCCAAAGAAATGCCCAGGTTAATCCTTATACGGGTCCATCTTAAATATTAGGTTATTTTTGACATTTTTTATTGAGCCAAAGTGAGAAATTTTTAGTTGAATTCCCTGATTATTGCAACGGAATGAGCCGCAAACGCCTCGTTGAGTTCAATCAGATCAATTTGATCAAGAGGCATGCCTGTCTGCTTCAAAATCTTACGGGTTGATGCCACCGGTCCAATACCCCTGATTTGGAGCGGAACACCGGCATAAGCGTCGTGAACAAACCCTGGTCATAGGTTTAATTCTTAATTCCTTGACAGGTAAATATGGCAACCGTATGGCAGATCGGCAGTAGGCATGGCCCTCGAACCACTATATCCACGGTACCAATATCCATCTTCGTTTTACCCAGCAGATACACGCTTAGTAATCCAGACCTGCTTCGGCCATTAGTTTTGTTCTATCAATAACCAAACATCTATGTAGTGTTACTTCAATTGTAAAATCTCATCCACAATAACTCTAATTTGATTCTTCTCACAAACCAGCTCATGGAGAACCTGTCTCTTGTCTAAATCCTTAAGTCCAGGATGAATTTCCATACCCGTCAATAGGTGCAGTTCATCTAGAATTTGAAACTCATCCTTTCCATATAAAGCTTCTTTGTCTTTTATAGCTTCAACTACTGCGGAATTAAACTTATATGGGTTAGCAGTAGATGTTACAACAGTGCATGTATTGTCGCCAGTCTTTTCAACATAATCCTGGTAAACCTTAACTCCCACAGCAGTATGGGTATCCAAGACATAATCATTGCTTTCAAACACTTCTTTTATAGTGGAAAGGGTATTCTCTTCGGTCGCAAACCCTGCCCAAAGAATTTCTTCCATAATCTTTTTAGTCCTCCGGTCCACCTCAAAACAACCCTTCTCCCGCAGATCGGTGAACCATTGGTTTATTTTATCTTTGTCATGATTAGTAATTTCAAATAAGAACCGTTCCAGATTGCTGGAAATCAAAATATCCATAGAAGGACTGTTTGTGGTAAAGAAACTCCGGTTTCGGTTATAGAATCCTGTATCAAAAAAATCCGTTAAAATCTTATTCTCGTTTGAAGCGCAAACTAGTTTGTTTATCGGCAAACCCATTTGTTTCGCATAATATCCCGCCAGTATATTTCCGAAGTTTCCTGTGGGAACCACAAAATTAACCTTGTTTCCTGCTTTTATATCCCCTGACATGCAAATATCCGCATAAGCCGAGAAATAGTAAACAATCTGGGGTAACAGCCTCCCCCAGTTAATCGAGTTAGCAGAAGAAAGTTCAAACCCTTTCAAATTCAACACTTGATTATATCCTTCATCTCCAAAAATGTCTTTAATAGCGTTCTGGCAATCGTCAAAATTCCCCTTTACAGCAACAACATAAGTATTGTCACCGTCAGTGGTAGACATCTGGAGTTCCTGAACCTTACTAACTCCCTCATAAGGATAAAAAACTATAATTTTTATTCCAGGCACGTTTTTAAAACCTTCCAGGGCCGCTTTTCCGGTGTCCCCGGAAGTGGCTACCAATATTACAATCTCATTGTCAGCCTTAACTTTTTTCAATGCCAATGAAAGAAAATGCGGCATAATTTGTAGGGCAATATCCTTAAAGGCAGCGGTAGGACCATGCCAAAGTTCCAATATGTAAGTACCATCTTTTAACCTTTGAAGAGGCGCTATTGATTGTCCAAAATTATTTTCATTATACGCATTTAATATACACTGGGTGATTTCATCTGTAGAATAATCACTCATATAAAGCCTAATGATTTTCTTGGCAATTTCCTGATATCTTAGTCCGATCATACTGTTGATTTCATCTTTGCTAAGTGTCGGGATTTGCTCTGGGACAAACAGTCCCCCAGCCGGCACCATTCCCAGTTTAATAGCTTCTGCTGCCTGAACCTTATCAAAGTTTCCTCTGGTACTAATGTACATCTCCCTTACTCCTTTCCTCTCCCCAAATTGTTTACCTTTATATCTTAACACACCGACCATTCCATGTTTGTGATCGTTGATACTGCTAACAGCTGATTGGGCACCAGCTTGGCTGGTGCCCAATCCCGTTCGATATTAACACATGTAATTAATGTTTACTTTTTTCACTAATCAACCTTTAATTACATTTTTGTCATCCTCCGGACCGGGGTCCTGAACCTGTGGAATTTCCTCAGGCCCTATGGGCGGAGCAGGAGGTGTGAGTGGAGCTTTTAACCAAAAGAAATTATGCACCAGTAACAATATCGCAACCACATGAAGTGTATAGAATACCCCGACACTTGATATATCAAACGGTAACCCGGCTGCAGTAGCTTTCGCCAAAACTGGTTGAAGTATGCACCTTAACAGAGGAATCCAAATAGCTGTCATTACGGCAACTATTATAAGATTATAAATACCTCGTACAGGCTGAGCATATTTGGCATTAGGATGATAAGCAAATATAACGCTATGAAATAGTGTCCATCCAATAATTGATCCGGCTACGGCAGCAAAAGACACGCTTGGACTCATAAAATTTAACGTAGTGGTCCATGAAAAATACCCCAAAAGAACAACTACTATGGTTAAAACAATCTGGCCAACAGGCTCGCCTAATTTGTAAAAAGGATAATTCTGCATTGATAAGCCGAATATTTGTATCCAGGCAATAATCCATATGGCTAAGCCAAACATAAAGTCGACTTGAAACAAACCTTTTGGATCAAACGGTGCACCAACCCATGCTGTATCCTTAAAATTGGCTAAAATCGACCAAACAATACCGGTAACCACTAAGATGATCACAGCACCGCCAATTAGATTTACCATGCCGGATTTTTTGGCAATTGGGTAGGCGCCCCAACTTAATGCATACCAAAGCGTAGTCATAAACAGCAGTATTCCAAAATTCATGGTTACAGGAAATAGAGGAGTCCCCGGCCAGCCCTTGGTAACTACCAGCATAGTTATTATAGACAATACTATCCATAATAAGGTCATGCAGATACCCGGTACTGATTTGCTCATACCCGGTTTCCAAATGCCCTCTGGAGGGGCAACAGGCCAACCTCTGCCAATTGCCCCTAGAGCCATTACATAGAATAACCCAAAAAACGATATGGGCAAATATATTGTATAAAAAGTGTTCGCTGGGACCAAATACATAATTAACCAACCGATAATCATGGCAACAATGAACTGTATTAGACTTTCTTGAAAAGTCTTCGCCATTAAAT
>NZ_MVQM01000128.1:0-7792 GCF_002067195.1 Pelotomaculum sp. PtaB.Bin117
TATACCATTTTTGGACAAAAATTTTGGACAAAAAGTCCATCTGCATTGCTGCAAATGGACTTTTTCAGTGCCCTTAAGATTATATTGGTTTTAATGACCTGATTGCTGAATCTGAACGCAATGATAATCGAAGCCTACGGAGCGATATTAGGGAAATTCACGAAATGGTTAATAAAGTAATCGAAAAAAAAAACAAAGAATAATAGATGATATTCAAACTGAAAAGAAGTGAGAAAAGGCTGGCGTTTACTATTGGTATAAAATAGGATAGCAAGTTTTGGCGAATTACCTAAAAACAAAGAATCAAGATGCAATCGAAATGTCATCTTAGAGAATTTTATGATTATCGTTTTACTTGCATCTAAATTGATCACACATTACAAAATATTTTGTCGAAAAAAAGTCGATTGCATTTGCAATTGGCTTCTTTGCATTTATTATGGGAGCATATAAATGATCATTTATATGCTGCGCACAGTTTGATAGTTACTGCGCAGGCGGTTTATTCATTCGGAGAAGATGTTATGGAGTGGCAATGATCAACCACCGCACAAGTTCCAGGGCGCTCAGGGTGTTAATGTCAATTAAAAATTAGGCCACTTGCTGGTCAAATATTAGGCCGCCAAGGAATAAAAAATCAGCCGTTTTCTAATTTTTTATTGAAAATTCAATTATGCTTTGTTAATCGGGTCATGATTATGGTATAATAATGCCACAAAAACAGAAAGGGGTTGATGGTTATGCCGCGAATCATTCCGATTCGAGATTTGAAAAATACAAGCGAAATCTCTAAAATGTGCCAAGAGGCAACCGAGCCGATATATATTACCAAAAACGGTTATGGTGATATGGTTATCATGAGCGTAAAAATGTACGAGGAAAAATTGTTTATGCTTGACGTGTATAACAAATTGGCTGCAGCCGAGGCGCAGATAGCGGAAGGAAAGATGCTGGACGGAGACACCTCTTTGAAAAGCATAAGAGAAAAATACAATGTATAGGCTGGTTGTTTCGGAGCTTGCTCACAGCGATTTGGATAATATCGTCTCGTACATTGCCATTCAGCTTGCAAACCCCATAGCAGCTGCCAATTTCCTTGATGAAGTGGAAAAATGTTACAGCTATTTGAAAAGCAATCCGCTTATGTATGAACGGTGTCATGATGCTTTCTTGGAAAAGGAAGGATATCGCAAAGCGACCATTAAAAACTATGTGCTGGTTTATAAGGTTGATCAAGCGGCTAGTGTGATTATCATTCATCGCTTTTTTTATGGCGCACAGGACTATGTGAAACTGATATAAAGAAATTTAGCTTTGTTATTAGGGGCTATGTCTGGATAATAACCTGCATCTAAATTGATCACACATAACAAATATAAACTCAATATTTGATACAATAGAAAAGCCCAGAACTCATGGGCTTTTCAGCCTTCTAGGGTAGATTAAGCATCGTCTAAGACGGTGCTTTTTTGTTATTTGCATCCTTTCGTGAAAAGATGCACCCCCTCTGTAAAGCAAAATCTACCTTTCGTTAAAAAGTATAGGAATCGTTATAAAGTATAGATGGACATGGGTATAACCCCATAGAATACCATTAGCATTAAGCAGATACTTCCTAATGAAACAATCAAGTCAGGTATCGGGTAAAGAGTCATAGCCGGGCAATTAAGTGACCTTTGCTTTCCGGCCTTTGTTGAATAGATATTTATTATTTATAGAGGTTATCTATTGTTAACGAAAAGGATTCAGCTAATCTGTTAACTATTAATTTCTTAATATCATGATTGTTAACTTTATTGCCACCACGTACGTGCGGACTAACAAAGGTGAATCCTTTCCATTCAGTATCCCACGCATCCCAAGGTAAATTAGCATATTCTATTGCTTTATTCCTTGCTTCAGCAGAAGCGGTATTTCCTTTCATTATTTTCCTTAAGTGCCAGGCAACAAAAAATGGGTTTCTCTTAGTATATGGTTCAACTTTATCTTCATTTGATTGTGATTCTTGTTTAGCTCTAGGACGATAAATATTTGCATTTCTGTTATTATTAAGAAGTTTACGTTGGTTAGGGTGTTTTGGTAGATTAGGTAGTCTATTAGTTGTTTGCTTACCACGAAACGAGACTAAGTCGGCTAGTGCACATAACATATATGTAATCAGAAGTCTATGCCATTTATTACAATCATCTTTTATATCTAATGGTGACAGTTGGAAAAAAGTCAATCCTTCTTTTGACCATACTCTTGCAGTTATACGACCATTACGCTCCTTCATATTGAAATATAAAAATCCTGCATTTTTCAATACTTTTGTTTTTAAGGAACTAATTTTATCTAGCCAATTTTTATAATCAATCCAGAAGTCATCAAGAAAAACTCGTTCCTTAACAATTGCATATAGTGGTTGACATTTTGAAACTATACTTATTGATTTCCTTGCATTTATTTCTATGATTTTGTCTATAAATTCTTTTAATTTAATATGAAACAATTCAAATAACTCAAACTCAGTTGAGGTGGTCATATATTCCGGCTAGCTTTTAAAAGTTGCAGCCCTGAAAAGATATTTTCAGATCTAAAAATAAAATCCTCTGGGGAATTGATATTTTCTATCAATCTGAAAAAAGTTGTTTTATTATTAATATTGTCGGATACTAAATGATTCTCCTGTTTTTTGGCGGCGTCTGGATTTCTATTTGCTTTCCTTGTTTTAGTTTTGCTTAAGTCTATCGGAGGTAATGTGTTTACTTTGGGCTTAATTTCTTTATTTTCAGTTTTATGTTTACTATGTTTATTTAATAAAAGCATTACATCATCCCAGGGAAATTTTTCACTACAATAAGGTTTTAATCTCAAAATAATATCTTCTGCTTTAGGTGTTGGGTATGATATTAGTCTATATATAATAAATCTAATTATATTGCTAATGTGTCCTTTATGTTTATCAGTTAAGAGGATAAGATCCGAATTGTTTTTAAGTGAGATAACCGAGCAGCACCTGTGCCTGCTTTGCGGTATCAAGCTCAATCCACACGCTCGGACTGACGCCGGAGCTATTACTAAAATACACGTACGTGTTTTCGGCGCAACCTTTCTCGAGGAGGAATCGGATGAAAAGGGCTCCTTTATTAAAACAGGTGTGGTTCAGTTCGGGTTGGGCGTTTCACTCTCGCCCGTTAAAATTGAACGGATGACGACCACAAAGGTCCTTCCTGTGGAGGACGATAAGAGCAAGGGTATGGCGCCGCTTGCTTTCCGGATTGTTTCGTATGGTCTGTATGCAATGCCTTTTTTCATTAATGCTACAGCTGCGCAGCAGACACGCTGCACCAAAAAGGATATTGAGCTCTTGCTTCGTCTGATACCGTATGCCTACTCGGAAAGCGCCTCCTACATTCGCCCCCAGGTTGGAATTCGTCATGCCTTTTATGTAGAGCATAACCGCGCAAGGGGCACTTTTAACGATTTCAAGATTATTGAAGCCCTCACGCCGGTGAAAATCAATGAAGACGGGCGTGCGGCAGTTTCCTGGAAGGACTATGATGAGGCTTCGCTACGTGAAAGCATTGCTGTGCTGAATGCTCAGCTGGCAGGCAAAGCCGCCCCGGTTATTGATTTGATGGAGCAAATGTCATGATGTACGAGGTTCTGGCGCACAGCACACGGGATGGAAAACCGCCTCAATCATATGCCGCGCATGTGACCGGGGTGGTTGCCCGTGCTCAGGATAACCTTGAAGCTATGACGCCTTTTATCCCGGAAGACTGCAAAGAAGCGTTCCAATCCATTGTGATGAAGGCTGCTGACTTTCACGATCTGGGAAAGCTGGATGAGAGCAATCAGGCTGCTTTGCATGAGGATACTGTTTATAAGTCGTTGCCGGTCGAACACCGGGATGCGGGCGTTAAATTTTTGCTCGAACATGAATCCAATTGGAATTCAGCCGTTTTGGTGTTTGCCCACCACCGTCCCGGACTCCCCAATATGATGGATGAAAAAATAAAACGTTTGCCTTTAGATTTTCTCAAACCGTGGAGCGGACAAACGAGCATCTGGATGATTATCTTTCCATCCATCAAGCGGAGATTGAAGCCCCCGATGCCGTCCAAGGCGGTTGGATGGTGCTGGAAAGAGCGGAGCAGGCTGCAACCGAAGGTGATTATAAAAGAGCACTGGAACTTTACCTGTGTGTTCTTCACGAAATGCTCCCCCTGCTGAAGTCCGCCGATGATTCCGGCGGAGATGTAGGCAGCGTTATTAATCACTCACTCGCAGCCTTAGCGGAAATGGCGGACAGCGGTCTACCGACGGAAGCTTCTGCATATTGTTTTCAAAAGCTCCTAAATGAAGCTGCAAGAAAAATCTACGACGGATGGTCCGATTGGCGGTTGAGTCTGCTGGAAACCTGCGCTAACCTTGTTAATGACGGTCGTCAAAGGAAAATATTTGAAAGACAATTAAACTCGACCGTTGAAGAATTGAATGATTCATGGAGTTCACGGTACCTGGCAGAAAGAATCGCCGCGATCCTCCACCGGTTGATTCTCAAGTTTGAAGGAGAGGTTCACGCGGCGGATTTCCTGGAGCAAAACATCAATTTCCCACTCTTCAGAGAAAAGGCCATTGAAGCTGCAATGGCTAACAAGGATTACGATCGTGTTGAAAGGTTGGCCCTGGAAGGCGAACAGCGTGACCGGGGCATGCATGGTCTCATCAATCAGTGGAAAAAAGCCAGATATGAAGCGTACAGGCTGTCCGGACAGCTGGATAAACGGCGCAATCTTGCCGTGGAGTTCATCCTCGACGGCAGCTTTGATTACTATAAGGAATTAAAGGAGTCATATCCGGACAAGGAATGGGCCTCGGTATACCCCGGCTTAATCAAAGCCCTTGAAGAGCAAAAGGGCTATCAGGATAATTATCCCTCCATCTTGATTGAGGAAGGGGAACAAAAGAAGCTTCTCGAATATGTCAAGGCCAGACCAGCCTATATCACCAGATACTATCAGCACCTGCTTCCCGTTTTCCGCAACGAGGTTGATTATCTTTTTATACAGCATATCCTCGATGAAGCGCAAAGGGCGGGAAACCGTAAAGCGTACCGGGAGATTTGCTCCCTCATCAGGCAATTTTTAAAGATAGGTTCTTCAGAGAAGGCCCGGCAGGTCGTCTCGCAGCTTCTGGCAATATATCCGAGGAAGCCTGCTTTTAAGGAAGAACTCCTGAAAATAAAATTTTAGATTCAGTAATTTGGAAAAACTGGCGTAGAAAAGAAGCTTTTATATCAGTGAAAATCAGAGAGAGACGCAGAACACTGTCGTATAGCCGTACTTTACCTGATAAGCCTTTAAATAGCTGTATAACTGTTCCAGATATGCATTGTCTCAATCAAACAAAATAAGTATAATACGTCAAAACCATGATATCTTTTTTGACCTGGCTTTCCAAAGCAATCAAATTCGAACCTTTTCCTTATCGGAGAGGCGTTCGGATATTAACCAGCTTTTTGCCCAACTAAATCAGTCGTTGCTTTCACCTTGCATCGGCATGTCCGCAAGTAGCCGAGTATAATTCGCTCTGCCATCCACGATATGGTAAAAAAGATAGTTTCACCCAATAGTCGATAGATACACAGATAATGGCCGCAAATGAGCATCCGATAGCCTTCCGACCGGAGCATTTTATCTATGCACGCTATACCCATATTCGGATGGCTTCTCAAATGAGCCAGCGCGTTATAGATGCGGTCCGTAATTTTGCGTGCCGATTCTACACCCACGAGTTCCATATGTACGAGAGCAATTTCCTCCAGTTCACGCTGGGCAGGTGTCAGAAGCTCCAGTTTATATTTTGGTTTTCTCATAGATTGTATCCAAACGCTGTTTCGATTGCTCCAGCGTAAAAGCCGGCTCGTCGGCAAGACGGGATTGTTCTGCCAGTTCCAACTTCGCCCGCAGCTTTATGATTTCTTCGCGCTTTTCAAACGCCTCAATGCTCATAACCACGAGATCGCCCTCACCGTTTTTGGTTATGTAGATTGGCTCCTGTTTTTCATGTGCAAGGTTTGAAATGCTGCCGTAATCGTTGCGCAAGCTGGTAGAAGATTTAATGATCATAAAACTCGCCTCCTCATAAAGAATTATTCTGCTATTATTATACGATAATTCTGCGATATTCTCCATCCATTTAAGTTCTTTTTGTGAAAAACAAGCTGCATCTAAATTGATCACACATTACAATATCAGCATAAAGATCACCGTAAAGGTGGTTTTTGTTTTTTATCCCTATAATAATTTAATAACCCTGATACCCTGTACAGGAAGACCTTAGTGAGGAATACAGGGGGTCGGCCCTTGACATTGGACAGCCGGGAGTTACGCGGGTATTATATACCATTGTCCAATGTCAAGGTTGCCCCCAACTGACCATAATTACACATATTTTATTAAAAAAGTTTCACATTGTATTGATAATGTGCGCACAATGGGATATAATAATAAATGCGAGGAGGTGAGCTAATGGCAAAAACAGCAAACATCAACATTCGTATTGACCCGGAAACAAAGGCGGGGGCAGAACAGCTTTTTGCCAGCTTTGGTATTACCATCACCGATGCAGTAAATATTTTTCTCCGTCAGTCCTTAATGGTGGGCGGCTTACCTTTTGAAATGAAGCAGCCCCGTTTTAATGCTGTAACAGAGACAGCCATGCAGGAAACAAGAGACATTGCCAGTGGAAAAGTCCCGGCGAAAAGCTATGCTTCAGCGCGTGAACTGTTCGAAGATCTTGACAGCGAATGTTGACATTAAAAACAACCGCACAATTTCGCAAGGACTATAAATTAGCGAAAAAGCGTGGATGCAAGATGGATTTGCTGGAAGAAGTCTTGCAAACGCTTTTGGAAGAAAAGCCACTTGACAAAAAACATCTCGACCATGCACTAACAGGAAACTATATTGGTTTCCGGGAATGCCATATTGGGCCCGATTGGCTGCTTATTTATAAAATAAATGGAAATTTAGTCATTCTTACAGCAACCCGCACCGGGTCACATTCTGATTTGTTTAAAAAATGAGGTCATCCTTAAAAGATCGCCTTTATATAAGCTGCCACTTCCAAAGGAGGAAATATGTGGTATTGGCCAATGTCTTGCAGTTGGTCTTGGTCTTCCTTTAGCGTTAGACGGAAAGAATAAAGATTTGGATGAAAATAGCTGCATCTAAATTGATCAAACATTACAGTCTACAATGCTGTCAGTCCATAGGCTTATGAACTGACAGCTTATTTTACATTAGCATTGGTTCAGGCAATCGTAACTGTGGCACTGTTGTTAAGACGGTAGCAGAGAGAGAAGTCTTGTCAATCCATGTCATGGCATTGGCCGACGCCAATTTAGAGTTAAACTCCAGATGGGCGTATGTATTGGCCGTAATTGCAAAATCACTGTGCCCCAGCCATTCTTGAATTTGCTTTAGCGGAACGCCACAAGCCAACAGCAAGCTGGCGCATGAATGGCGGAAAAAATCCAAACGTTTGGATTTCCTACGTTATCCAAACTGGAATGATACAATAAAAGCGCACACCCTTGACAAAAATAGAGTCAAGGAGATGTTGCGAAAATGGCAAACAAATACACAGAGGAATTCAAACGAGAAGCACTAAGAGTTTGTGAGCAGCATGGAGTACGAGCGACGAGCGAGAAGTTGGGGATACCGATCAAGACGCTGTACCTCTGGCAACGTACCGAGCGTCTGGGACGAGGTAAACCTCTGAAAGGACTAAAACCTGGCGA
>NZ_MVQM01000129.1:0-10296 GCF_002067195.1 Pelotomaculum sp. PtaB.Bin117
TTTGGTCACTTTATCCGTCAAAACATGGACAACTTATACCAGCTGTTTTTGGTCATTATGCGGTAGCATTAACACTTTTATTTTTTCTGACAAAAACATATGCTAACCAAAATCAATTCCCAACAAACAAGCAAGAAGCTGTAAATTATGCAAACCAAGAATTGTATAGCCAGTATAAAGATTTATTGGGACCAGAATATTTTACTGAAACGAATATTGTAGATAAACAAATAAACTGGATTCAAATAGGTGGACTTTCTGGTGTCACTATAGGCAGTAGCAACAACACTTATGGTGCTTTGGTTTACGGCGATCCTCATGGCGATACTAGTACAGAATCAGAGAGTCTTGGTCCACAGACTAATAGTGATGAGATTCAGTATCGATATTTAGGTTTCACCTACAATGATGAGGACTACAGTAACCCTGCATACCCACACGATGCTTGGGCTGGTGGTTATCTTGAAGACAGAAAATGGATTGTTGATCCTTGGTACAACATTGAAGGAGCTGTGTTAAACTCTTTTGACGGCGACACCAAATACCTACCAAACATACAAAAAGGCATAGCAATTTATTATTCAGATATTTCCCTAGGCGGCAGCTCCCCATATTGGAACAACTGGTCCCAGTATGTCCACATCCTTGTCCCCCCCACACAATACACATGGGGTATGGGACGCATGTGGCACCAGCGCAGCGACAACAGCATTTGGTATATAACTGTTCCTTTGGTCCCCGGCGCTGCACTCATCACGCCTGAACTAGTTGTGACGCCTTCTACCGCGACAATATACGAAAGCGAAACCCAGCAGTACACCGCAACCTATTACCCACAGGGCAAGCAAGCAGGAAACGGCCAAAACGTAACTGCCTCATGCACATGGATAGTAGATGACGAATCAATCGCCACAATAAGCAATACCGGTTTGGCAACCGGCATGTCCCAGGGCGATACTATGATTACAGCAACATATACAGTAGGTGGTACTACTATTACCGGTCAAGCAGAATTGGTTGTTGAGGAACAAGAGGAAGAAGTGCCGTCATCAAGCAACAATGGCAGTTTAACATTCCAGGCAGTGAGCCAAGACGGAAAACAATACCGCGATCCAAACAGGGCAATGTGGACAGATGTTGTTACTGCAACACTCACCTTGCCGGTAAAGACAAAAGTAACGAAGGACAGTTCCGTTGACTACGACACAACAGTAGCACCACCAAAACCAACAGAACGCGGTTGCGAACCAAAAGAACCAAACTGTAACAAAATAACAGAATGGCGTATAGTGAGTGCCGAACTCTCATATCCGACACAAAACCCGAATTTCACTTTTGGGCACCCGCTGGACCCGGTAGGAGTAACAACAATTCCAATGGAAATATCAGAAGACGGCCACACAGCTACCGCGACATTCAAAGAACAATGGGCCATGAACGGGGCAAATATATATGACGTGTTTTTAGGTAAGGAAGTTTGTACAGAACCTAAAAACTATGACATAACGGTTTCCAATATCGTTGTTAATATTGACTATAAGGAATATACATTCGAAGAAAAACTTGTTTTTGCTAGTTGGGATTGTGTGAGATCGGTGGAAGAAAAATATGATAAACAGAATTTGGATTCAATAACTGGTCAACTAGAGGTATATGGGTCAGGTGTAAACAGTCTGGCACAATAAAGGAGTGACTTACTTAAATGCTTAAAAACGAAAAAGGTTTTATAAGCATATATCTCCTTACCATCTTCATGATTTTTCTTCTAACAATACTGGCATTTGGAACAGGTATAGGAGTTTCGGTCTAGCGGGTAGCCAATGCCGAATACGAATGGTTTGGAGAAGCGATGAATTACGCCGCCAGCGCAGCTAATATTGATGGCAATCTAGAAGATGTAGCTTTAAACGAAACTAAAGCGAAACGTTATTTTGAAGACACGTTTGATGAAATGATGGAATCCAGAATTTACACTATCAACAGTTTTCAAACAGTCGATACCGGCGATTCAGTTCCCCATGATATCACAGCCAAAGCATCAGGTTATGTTGCAAACATAACTGTGGAAATACCTGCGGTAAACGTGCCCTTGATAGGTCAGCAAAGTGTAAATGTGCCAATGGCATATTACGCGATAGTACAAAGTGTACAACTGGATTAGAAAAAAAGTCCCGGTGGGGAAAACCTGCCGGGTGCTTTTTCCATCGTTCGAAGGGAGGTGTTTTAAGTGGCTCAAAAAATCGACCATTTAGAAGAAGTGGCAGAAGGTTATAAGGCGATGTTGGAAAACGACATTGAGATCTACCTGCCTGCCCAAGCAGAGGTAGTGCTGCGGGATGATAAATAAAATATCTTTTCTAGAGCAAAATCCAAAGGATATAATAGTTGTGGGAGGATTAGGATGGACTCAAAGGAAATTGTAAAAGCCTTAATTGATCGGCTAAACGAATGCCCTGAGAATAATTGTTGAATCAATGATATGGCCGGAAGAGGATATAACACCGGAAGATGCAGAGGCAATAGCCCAGGGCGAAGCTGAGATAAAGGCCGGCCTGGGAGTAAAGGCCGAAGAGGTGGAAAGAACTGGGGCTGTCGGATGACTAACATATAAACAGTGCCCTACTCCTGATCTAATAACATCTTGAAAGCTGGTGGTTAAAATACCGGACGATGCGGATGATATCCTTATGGAATGGCTGAAAATAGCCGAATCAGCATTTGACGACTGGGACAACGAGGAAGATAGTGTATATGATAATATATAAGCAATACTTATTAAATGGCAGCGGGTAAGACTTCCCCACTGCCATTTAAATTTGAGGGGGGAGAATATGAAATTCCGAATTGACGGCCTGAGCCTATTTAGTAGCAGCTATTATGACACCCTGGAAGAAGCGACAAAAATCATATTCGATAAAAAAGGCCGTAAGGGCAGTATTACCGTGGAAATGACGGAAAAAGAATATATCACCCTCATTAACAGCTACGAGACTCAAATAGACAAAAACATAGCTATAATTAATACCTTGCAGCAGGAAAACCAAAAACAGAAAAAACAAATTGAAATACTACAAAACTCACTTGTTCATCCTGAAGTGGTGGAAAACATAAAACAACAAGCCCGTCAGCAGATAAACGGTGAAATAGAGGCAAGGGAGAAAATAACAGAAGAGCTTACAAAACAGATAGAAGTATTAACCAGGCGGGAAGAAGGCTTGAGAGACGCCCTGGGCAGATGGCGAAAAAAAGCCATCGGCGAGGACTTACGACCGCCAAAAGACTTAAAGCAAAAAGGATTCCAGTACCGAGTCGTAAAAAATAGAATAGTGAAGATGTATTTTTTGGAGAAATATCTGCCGCATCCCTTTGATACCGGTTTCAATGAATTGGAAGGATATGCCCTGCTGGAACTTGCAAAAGGGGTTAACCTCAAAAAAATATATTTAGACCGTGGTAAGTGGGTGGCACAATACGAATCACTCAATCCGCTGGGATAATACTTTTAAGACCTTGCATTTTATGGTGTCTATGGTATTATTGTATTGTATAATTAATCCTACACTACGTACCCTTCATGCTTAATGCGTGACGCCAAACGGCAAGAAGGAAAAACATCAGATGCAGGCGTGATGCCGGCATATTGCACATCTGATGAGGTAAGGTTTATGGGATTTTTCTACTATTCTATCTCCAAGAATAGTGCGGATGGAAGCTCCGGAGCATGTTGAGGGCGATGAGCGCAACTGCTGAAGAATCGGCTCCAGGTAAAGTCCCAGCGAAGAGCGGGTGTAACTTGGGGAGCAAGGCCAAAGCGAAGAGCGAGGCTGTGCGGAAAAGGGCGACAGGCAAAGCCCAGGTTTGGATCTGTGTGTAGACAATATGGTGCGGTGTATCTGAACCGACTGCTGAAGGCGAAGATGAGTTTCACCAGAATTGGACGAAAGCAGGTTCACCGGAGGAAAAACCACGGTGGAGACGTGTGTTCCGGGTATTAAAGGCCACTTGCCGGGCAGCGGCATGGACGCGCTATAGCGCGCCGGGTTTATTTTACCGAACCAAGTGGATGCTTGGTTGAGTGGGGATTTGGCAGCTGACCCCATAAAATACGGCTAAAAAGGCACAGCACGATGATCGAGCAGTCTCAAAAAGACGTAAGTGCCTTCGCCACCGGAGCGTAAGCTCCGCCCTTTGGGTTGTGTGGCACCCCGGTGTTCAACGAACTGAACTTTGATAATATAACACCCGTTGCCGTCTCTGTCTGCGGAGCGATTTAAAAAATCGCTGATGCGATTTTTTAAAGGAGCGGAGTAAGACAGAGACGGCCAGAAATACCTCGCCAAGTTCGCGGAGCGCAAGGTCTTCAGGGTTCGCTTAAAAAGAGAACCGCGAGAGATGGCATCAGGGGATTAAGTGGATGTATGCTTTTTTAAAGGGTCAGATATAGTCTGAACCTTTTTTGATTTTATAGCAATATATCAAATACTTACCGGCTATGTAGCCGGTTTTAATCTTTTAGGGGGTGGTTTATATTTCCATTATCAAGTACAAGTATAAGAAAACTGGCATGGGTGTGGTGGATAATCTCGGTGCACAGTTAGAAAAATTGATCAGGGGAGCCAGCCAGGGGAGCATTGAAACGAAGTACCGTTACATCGCAGCTGCTGAGAGGTTTATCAAATTTGTGGGAGGACACTTTAAGCTGAAAAAGCTTCAAAATATCCAGGACAAGCATCTTGAGGCTTACGCGGCGCACATGAAAAGTCGCGGCTGTAGCGATAAGTATATAAAAAACGATCTGAGCGGGATAAGATACCTGCACCGGCAGATCCCGCAGGCAAGGTATAGCATAAAAGATAGTAAGACGGCAAATAAGGAAATGGGGCTGGGCAGCACTCCGGACGGGAGGGCGGACAGAGCCTGGACGGAACGTGAACTTTCTCAGATGAAGGCCAGGGCTGTGTCAATTGGTCGGTATGATATCGCCAGGACCATGGAAGCGATCAGGGCCACGGGAATGAGGCTGGACGAAGCGGCCAGCCTCCGGCGCTCCGTGGTTGAGGATGCGCTGAAGTCTGGCGTATTACATTTGAAAAACACCAAAGGTGGCCGCCCCAGGGATGTGCCTCTTAGTGACAGGGCTGTAGCTGTCTTTAACGAGGCGCTGAAGAACTCTCCCAGGGGCGGCTACGCTTTTACTCCTGCTGGTATGAAGGTCCACGTTTACAAAAAGGAAGTGGAAAATTTTATTTACAATCACCGTAAGGAAATTCAAGATCAGGAGCGGAAAATTACCGGCCATAACTTGATTCCCGGTGATAGGGGCGCTCTTACGCCCCACGGGCTGCGGCACTCTTTTGGCCGTGAATTCATTATCACGCGGTTTAGGGAAAGCTTGTCTTCTGGTATGATCAGGGAAAAAGCTATGGACATGGCCAGGAAGGAGACCGCCGAGGTCCTTGGCCATGGCAGGGTAGAGGTAACTTACATCTACGCGCCGGCCAATTTGTTGAACTCTGAGTGACAATCTTGGTTGGAGAGTGGTTATCGATGGAAAGTCAACCTGGGAGTAGGGGCTTATGTTAGATAAATACGTACTTCCAAAACGAGTTTATATAAGTTCTCACGCGACTGAAATGTATTTAAGCCGCATACTTGGAAAGCCAGCAACCAAAAGAAATTTTCAGACTGCCCGACTTTTTTTAAGTCATATGTTAAGTAATCGTGTATGTCATTTTATAGAATCTCGAAGGGACGAAGCGGCTTTTCGCCTTAAATTGGCTTTTTGCGGTATTATTTTCATTTATGAGCCGCAATGTAATGAGGTCTATACGATTTATCCGGATAAAAAAAGCAAGGAACGTTTTGAAATGTGTATGCGAATACCTGCTGACTTTACAGTATCAGAACAGGTCAAGAGTATTATGGGGAAAAGAATTTGGGGGAAACTTTTTCGGTATGAGTGGCCGGTGGTAACGGCAAAAGCGAAACCTAATCGCCCAACGTCTATATTACGCATAAAGGCAGGTAATTGGCTTATTGACCTGGATATGGTTGAAAGAGAGGTTTCAGGTGCTTTAATATTTGGATGTTCTTCTAAGGATTATGATGAAGAAAGTAATAAGTGATAGGAACCCCCGCACGGATTTACGCGGGGGCGTTTAAAAACATTGTAGGAGGTAATTTCATGAAATTATCAAGTGTATCTAATGATAATGCATTATTAACCGTTTTGGAAGTTGCAATAATTTTAAGAGTTTCAAAGGCTACGGTATACCGGATGATTCAGCGAGGTCAGTTAAAAGCTCACCGAATAGGCGGGAGTATTCGTATAAAGCAAGTGGATATTGATGATCTGTTTAGCGACGAGAAAAAGGCTTCTGAATAAGAAACTCTATCTTATCGTCTCTTAAGTTACAAGAACATGTAAAGGCAGGATAATCAAGTAGGATTCCAGGTAAATCTTGTTGATTATTAGCGATTCCTAGAGAAACGAAATTACAGAGTGCTAGGACATCTAGTGTTGAAGCTTTTTTTAACCACGGCACATATGGCAAATCTCGTAGCAAACTATTACCGCTATCTTCTCGTTTAATGTACGGAATAGGCCAAATTTCTCTGGTCTCAATTGTCTTTGTTTCAGTAGAATCTTCTAGGTAATAGCCTTCACGTGTTTTAATACGCCATAAAATATATTTCATTGCAAGGTATAAACCCATTTCATTATCTTGTGGTTTAGTGACTATTGTTTCTATGAGTAATCGCGCTTCGTTACTATTGAACTCATCAAAGTTAATTGATTTACTCCAAGGTGACAATACCTGAGCAGCGCAGCAGGCAAAACCAGTAAGCCAAGGTTCTTCCTCGACAAGTGATCGTAATGAATCATCCGCATCGTAGGCGCTGTGAAAGGCATCTTTAAGGTACTCTTCGGCTGTCCAACCCTCTGGAATTGCTGGACTAAATTCAGGTATTGTCGGTCTAATGCAACTTGCCCACCGTTGTGCAAGGTCATGAATAGCACCTGGTTTGATATTTCTTGAACCTAAAACATAATTGGAAATAGAGCCAGCTGACAGAGCAAGCTCCTTTGCCAGAGTGTAAGATGTTATGCTTCGTGCAATTATAGTCAAATCAAGCAGTGTCCCTGGTCTTAACCACATGGTACGTACACCTCCATTTTTAATAATATCACGGTATACGAAAAACATAAATATGAGAAAATTGTTCTTGATTATAATATACTGTTGCCGTATAATGTAAATATGTAATATATGTTAACCAATTAGCGAGACAGTAGAGCCATTCTACCCCTTAGATACGTCGAAATAATTACAAACAGGGTAATTTTGCTGGAATAACCGGTAGCGGCCCGGTTTCAACCGCCCCCGCACTGCGGGAGAGCGTTTTTGCTCTGTTTATTAAGGGAGGGATTTTTTTGCTTTTTCCACCTATTACGAAGGTTGTTTTTGCAGCAGACGGCACAGGAGAAATCAAGGAGCGACTTGATCCCGTTACAGCTACGAGAGCAATAAAGCGAAAGCGTGCAAGAAAAATTTCTGATAATCTTATTCAATATAAACAAATTTGGAGTCATGAAAAGCCTCTTGTCTTAACTGACAAGGAAATTATCCTTTTAGGCACTATTTCAAATTATACAAAAAAATCGGGCTGGCTTAAAGCCGATAAAAGAATCGTAGACAATATTTTTCAACACAACGAGAGAGTAATCAGATTAGCGATGCCTGGGTTAGAAAGTATCCCCCTGGGTGCTCCGAATCCGGTGAAAGATATTAAGCTTGTTTATAAAAATAGTCCTACTGTTCCACTAGTTAAATAATTTTTTCTAATTAATATTTCTGATATAATTATAACCACCAAGGAGTTGATGCCTTTGGCCGAATATGACATGATCATCAAAGCCCTGGCTGAACGGTACATGGACAAGATCGCCTCTTTTGTCCGGGGTGTACCGGTTGCCACAGAGCAAATCGAGGATAAAGACAAAGAAGCAGTGGCCGTACAACGTACTTCTGACGCGCTGGTCAAAGTTCGTGAAGACGGCTACGAGTATCTAATGTTAGTTGAATTTCAGGCCAGGCCGGACCGAAAAATGGCGAGAAGGCTACTGGAATATACGGCCATGCACCACTGCCGGCACGAAAAACCAGTTTACCCGGTAATAATCAACCTGACCGGCGGCAGCCGGCATGATGGGCGGTACCTGTTAGAATGCCTTGACCTGACAGTAGTTGATTTCAACTACCGACAAATCAATTTACAGGACATTGCCGGCCGGGAACTGCTTTACCGGGGACCGGTGGGCCTACTGCCCCTGACACCACTGATGAGTCATGATGAACTGCCCGAAGCGGTACTAGATAAATGCGCCAAGCGTTTGCAAAGCGAAGTAGAAACAGAGGACGAAAGGTCGATCCTGTATGTAGCACTTGCGGCTCTGTCATCATTGAGGTTCCCGAAGGACCTAATTTTAAAAGTGCTGGAGGTGAGCAAGTTGGAAAACTTACCGCTGTTTGACGGCATCCGGGAAGAGTGGGAAGCCAGGGGCGAGGCTAAGGGCCTCGGTGAAGGAATAGCTGAAGCAATAATTGAAGCTCTTGAAGAAAACACCGGTCAGAGGCCAGCCTGGATTAAAGAAAGCTTATCAGCAGTAAATGATAGAGATTTGCTGAAGAAAATCCTGCGCCGGGCAGTCAAGGCTAGAACCATGGAAGAATTTGAACTTGCCTTAAAAGAACTAATACCAAATTAAATAAACAAACCAGGAAACTAAATACTTCTTGAACCTCCGGTTTTTTGCCGGGGGTTTTATATTTGTCAATTATAGGAGGTCGCTATCATGCAGAAGATTTATACTGCAGCCCAGGTAGCTAAGCTACTTCAAGTTAAGAAATCATATGTTTACGAGCTTATTGCCAGCCATCGGTTAAAGTTCATCCGGCTTTCTGAGCGACGAATTAGGATACCGGAGTCAGCGGTGGAAGAGTATCTGGAAAAAAGTACAAAAAAGCTAGGTTAGGCAGGAGAAGGATTAGACAAGGGCGAATTAATATCCCTGTCTAGTCCTTCCACTTTGGAGGGAAATAAATATGGCCGAGATACGCAAAAAAGGGCCCAACAAGTTCCTGGTTTTAGTTTTCATGGGAGGGATGCCGAGGGTAAGCGGATTTACGAACGGGAGCTTTTCAACGGCACCGAATCACAAGCGAAAAAATGGGCATCTCAATGGGAAACGGAATTAAAAAAGCGGCTGGGGCCGACTTCCTTGGCAATGACCGTGGGCGATTATCTTGAGAAGAAGTGGCTACCGGGGATAAAGAATAGTGACAGCGTATCAGATAGGACGCATGAGACATATACGTACCACGTCCGGCGGTTAAAGCCTCTGGTGGGCCACTTGCCGATGTATAATCTCAACGGCATGGCCCTACAGGACGCCTTGCCCAAAGGGTGTTTCGGTAATGTCAAGCCCAAGACCGTAAAAGGTTTCTACGGCACCTTGAAGACGGCCCTGAAACAAGCGGTCGCATGGGGCATCCTGATCGTGGATCCTACCGTGGGATTACGCACCCCACGAGTGCCGAAGAAAAAACCGAAGGTTCTTACCATCGACGAATTAGTCCGGCTGCTGGCAGCGGCCAAACAGTACAAATACTATCTTGTAATCCGGCTCCTAGCCCTTACAGGCGCCCGGTTGGGCGAGATACTGGGGCTGCATTGGTCAGACGTAGACTTTGCAAAAGGGACGCTGACTATCATGAGGGCAGCGGACGTAAGGCACCGAAAGGAGAAGGATGATACAAAAACGGAAGCCAGCCCGCGCACAATGAAACTGGATGTCGAAACCCTGACTCTGCTTGCTGCCATGAAGGAACGCAAGGTTATGTCGGTAACGGGCCTGATATTTCATCACGAGGGGCGAGTCGTCAGGGAAGACGCCATCAGGCGTACAATGAACTACGCACTCAAAAGGGCAGGGCTGGAGCATACGAAATTACATGCACTTCGCCATGGAGCCGGATCTATCCTTCTTGACGAGGGGAAATCTCTGGCGGCGGTATCCGAGTTTCTGGGTCACTCCAGTACCGCTACCACGGCGGCGATCTACGCTCATGCTGTAAGGCAGGGGGAGAGCATCGCCAACCTATTGACAGAGTAGGCACACCAATTGACACACCAAAATCAATAAAGCCAATATAATCAAGGGCACTGAAAAAGCCACTATTTTATAAAGCGGTGGCTTTTTCAGCGCATATATATTCATTTAAAAATCAATCT
>NZ_MVQM01000130.1:0-12776 GCF_002067195.1 Pelotomaculum sp. PtaB.Bin117
CGCCTTTTCCACTCATGACAGCGATAACGTTCCTGATATTGCTAAATTCGTTTCCGGTCAATTTCTCAATACCGGCATTGCCTTCATGACCACATCCGCCGCTTTTTTCATTGTCGCATGCAGAATCTGAATTTTGTTGCATTGTTTTAATTCCTCCTTAGTTTTTTAATGATCGCAGGCATTATCCCCTGTTTCTAGATTGCCGGCCAAAAACAGCCTGACGATATCTTCCGGACTACCTGAGGCCGAATTAGCGCCAATTACTACATTTACGCCATTCTGGTTGAACAATTCCTGTGCCCGCGGCCCCATACCACCGGCAATGATAATCTTGCCTTGGCCCTGACCCTGACCGGCGCCAGTACCAGTACCATACGGGCCCAAACGCCTGCCCTGCCTACATGGGATGACGACAAACCAATGTTAAATATTGGCATAGTGGCACATCTACTTGAAGTTCACCCTGAAACGCTATTGGTATCGAGTAATATATTACTGTTACTAAAATTCTCCTTTTGGCAAAAAAGGCGTAACATATATATGTCAACATATATGTATTGACATATATATGCATGTTTAATATAATAACTCAATAAGGAGATTTGATTCAGCTATGGTAAGCAGACTAACAACAAGGCAATTACTAATAAAAAAAGTTGAAGAGATGATTTACAATAGGGAAGGTCCTTTCAGTATCGTTGTCGCGGACATCGATAATTTAGAAAATATAAACAATACCTATTCCCCAAAAATTGGTGATGAAATCATAGATAAACTTGTTTCGATATTTATGAATAATCTTTCCGAAAATGATTTGAGCACAAGGCAAGGCGACGAATTTATGATTCTGCTTGTTGGTAAAGGTGCCGAACGAAGCCTGATGGAGATGGAGGAAATCAGAAGATATTTATCCGATAATACGTTCGGCTTTTCTGACGGAGAAATACAGGATGATATCTACGTTACCATCAGTTGCGGTATCGCATCTTGGCCAAGGGACGCCAAAAATGCCATTGAACTTTTACGGGTGGCGGACAGCGCCTTGTTCAGGGCAAAAAAATTAGGGAAGAATAAAGTTTGCCTTTCCGAAGTAGAGAGCATGGTTCTAAAATCCAGTTACTTTACAAAAACCCAGATTGACCGGCTTTCCGAATTAGCCAAGGAGATGGAAAAAACAGAAGCTTTTCTGTTACGGGAAGCCCTGGATGACTTATTTAAAAAGTACAGCAAATAAGAAAGCAACAAAAGAAAGCTTGTGTTTTGCTGAGTATCGGTTATAAATGAATAAATAAACTCGCTGAATCCGTAAGGAACGGGAAACCCAACAATGGGGTGAATTCGGAGAAATTTCTCCGGTAGGGTTAATCCTTTCGACCCGAATCCGTCAGCTAATCTCGTAAGCGTTGGAAGAGAAGGTGATTAACATGCTTGATCGCACCTTTATTTAGATTAAGCATTTTTCGCGGACCACAGAAACTTCTCTGTGGTTATTTTGTTTGATGGAGAAGATCGGCGAGTGGAGGTGATATTTAATTTAACGACAGCGGTATTTGTCAAGGTGCTGGCAGTGAGGAATACTTTGAAGCCGACATCCGCTAACCCCGAGACAAGCAAATGTGATGGCTTTCGTGCAGCCGATGGGGGCATAATTCTATGAATCTTGATGCATGAGATGGGATTTGCCAGGGAGGTTGCGGATAGGTTCATTTTTATTGATAAAGGACGGATTGTGGAAGGTACTCCTGTTCAGGTATTCGGTAGCCCGTAAATAAAGAAGGACTAAAATATTTAAAAACAAAAGTATAAATGTGGTGGAAATATGAATCAAATTTCCGAGAAGATTATTGTAACTAATTTAATAAAAATTTTTGATCTCCACCCTCAAAAAGCTTTGAATTTGTTGGCGCAGGGAAAAAGTAAAGATGAAATATTCCGAGAAATAGGGCAGACAGTTGGAATTAATCAAGTGAGTTTTACCGTCAGGCAAGGCGAGATTTTTGTGGTGATGGGCCTTTCCGGAAGCGGAAAATCGACGATACTGCGCTGTCTGAACAGACTGATTGAACCAAGTTCCGGCTCTATCGTGATCGACGGTATTGATATCACCAAGTTAAAAGAGAGGGAGCTGCGTAAGGTCCGTCAGGAAAAGACCGCTATGGTTTTCCAGCAGTTTGCTTTGCTTCCTCACCGTACCGTTTTGCATAATACGGTATACGGGTTGGAAGTTCAGGGGATTGTCAAAAAAGACAGGGAAGCCATAGCGCTTAAAATGTTAGATCTCGTCGGTCTGAAGGGCTGGGAAGATAAATATCCAGCCCAACTCAGCGGGGGAATGAAACAGCGGGTCGGGCTGGCCAGGGCGTTGACCAGTGACGCTGATATTCTCCTGATGGATGAAGCTTTCAGCGCACTTGATCCTTTGATCCGGGAAGAAATGCAGGATGAACTGATAAGTCTCCAACAAAAAATGAACAAGACCATTGTTTTTATCACCCACGATTTAAACGAGGCCTTGAAACTAGGAGACAAAATCGCTTTCTTAAGGGATGGCGCCCTGGTGCAGGTTGGAACCCCGGAAGAGATTACCACTAATCCGGCCGACGATTATGTAGCCAAGTTTTTCCGGGGTGTGGAACGGTGTAAAATTTTGACTGCCGGCGATGTGATGAAGAAACCGCAGCCGCTTATTACCTTGCGTGATGGTCCCGGTGTTGCTTTAAGGATCATGAAGGAGCATGGATTGTCCAGTGTCTTTGTGGTAGATAAGGAGAGGCACTATAAAGGGCTTATTACGGCCGATATCGCGGTTGATGCCAGGAGTGCCGGAAAATCGAGTCTGGATGAAATCGAACTTGCTCAGGGTTCGGTGGCACTGGAGACTGTCCCTATTCAGGATACGCTGAGTGTGCTTGCCGAGAGCAAACTGCCGGTGGCTGTGGTGAACCAGGAAAATAAATTGATTGGAATCATCGTTCGGGGCTCTGTCCTTGCAGCGATTGCTTCGAATAAGAGGGGTGGAGACAATATCTAAGTTTCCTCTGGCAGAGAGCATCGATCAGGGCGTCAGGTGGCTGCAAATAAATTTCGGCGACAGCGTGGACGCTTTTTCCGACGCTTTTAACAGCGGGATAGCCGGGTTTCGGGATTTGCTGATGGTCGTACCCTGGTGGACAATCATTATTATCTTCGCGGTTCTGGCTTGGCGGGCCAGTGGATGGAAACTGGCCATTGGAACGGTCATTGGCTTGTTTTTTATCTATAATTTAGGACTATGGCTTCCTTTCCTGGATACGCTGATTTTAGTGATTATATCGGCACTTGTTTCCATTGTTATCGGGTTGCCGCTGGGGATTCTAGCTGGAAGAAACAACCGGTTCCATTATGTCATATCCCCTGTTTTAGACGTTATGCAAACAATGCCTTCATTCGTCTATCTTATCCCGGCCCTGTTGTTTTTCGGTATCGGTAAGGTACCGGCGGTATTTGCCACAGTTATTTTTGCCATGCCGCCGGTCATCCGGCTTACCGACCTCGGTATCCGCCAGGTTCCTGTGGAACTGGTGGAGGTTGGCTCAGCTTTCGGCTCTACCCCCAGACAACTCTTATGGAAAATTCAATTCCCTGTGGCTCTGCCGACCATAATGGCCGGCGTCAACCAGACGATGATGCTTTCCTTATCGATGGTGGTTATTGCCGCGATGATCGGCGCCGGTGGACTTGGCGCCGGTGTCCTGGAAGCCATCGGACAACTGAAGATCGGAATGGGCTTTGAATACGGGGTTGCTGTGGTAATTATGGCGATTATCCTAGACAGGCTGTCCCAGGGAGTCGGACGTTCCGTAAAACGGGTGAGCCAAAAAAGAGATGTAAAAGCTAAAAGGGCATGGCAACGATTAGATGACCGTCTAAAACAGTCACTAAAATCTATAGAGAATAAACATAGAAGAGTCATGATGAGATACAAAGAAAACGGAGGAAAACAAAAATGATAAAAAATTTCAAAAGGTGGCACAGATTATTGGCTTTGGGGTTGAGCCTTGTCTTGGCGGTCTTTATGATGACCGGTTGTTCAGGTGATAAAGGAACGGTCAAAATCGGTTATGTCAATTGGGCCGAGTGCGTTGCTGTAAGCAACCTTTGGAAGACGATTCTGGAGGATAAAGGCTATCAGGTCGAACTTACCCAACTGGATGTTGCACCGCTCTTTGTCGGGTTGAGCAAGGGGGACATTGATGTTTTTATGGATGCCTGGCTGCCGATTACCCATGAAAGTTATTGGAATGAGTATAAGGATAGTTTGGAAGACTACGGCATTTGGTATCAGGGCGAAGCCAAAATCGGTATTGTTATCCCAAACTATGTCACCATTGATTCACTTGCTCAACTGAAGGATGAAGGAAACAAGTTCGGCAATCAGATTATCGGTATCGATCCCGGCGCCGGAATTATGAAAGCATCTGCCCGGGCGAATGAGGCATATGCTCTTGGCTTTGAAGTGGTGCAAGGCAGTGAGCCGGCGATGATGGCGGCAATGGATAGAGCTTACGGTAAGAATGACTGGATCGCCATCACAGGATGGAGCCCGCACTGGATGTTCGCTAAATATGATCTCAAGTATCTGGACGATCCCAAAAAGGAATATGGTGCGGCTGAAGAAATCCATACCCTGGCCAATAAAGATTTCAGCTCAGAGCAAGCAGAAGTTGCCGCGATGTTGAAGAAATTTAAAATGACCGATGCGCAGATCGGCAGTCTGGAAGGCCTGATCAATGAGGGAATGGAACCTGAGGCTGCTGCAAAAAAATGGATCAAAGATAATCAAGATATGGTTGACGGGTGGTTGAAACAGTCTTAAGCGCTTTGCAACGTCTTAGTATGCTGCTTCCGGAGGATAGCTTCCGGGAGCGGCAGGGACTATAAATAATTCCGTGTAAATGGTTTAAGATTATTCTCTTTGGCTGTTTTGATAATGCTGTAAATAATCGCACTACATTTAGCGCCCCTAGGAGTATTTCAGAACTAGGAAGTTTTTGCGACCGATCACAAAGGGCTTGATCGAGCGTTCCGCCCGATTATTGTCTATCTCCAGTCGGCCGCAGAAAGTTTTTCAGGTTGTCCCATTGATTCAGGCAATAGGTAATCGTCAGGTTTGGGGTTCGAGTCCCTAATGGCCCACCAAAAAGACAAGGAAAAGCTATTTTCCTTGTCTTTTTGGTGACTTGGAAAACACTTTGTCACGCAGATTAACATATCGCATTTTTCTTCTTGCCTGGTTTAATAATGCATTACTTAATCAACATCTTTGGTAGCATATGGATCAGAATAATCATAATATACCTTGTATGCCATTGCCCCAAAAATGGTATCTCAATTAATACACTTTTGTCTGCCAACCCTCAAATAAAGGATTCAAATATGATTTTCCCCGGTCATATAATCAATATCCCCGAAAAGATAAGTCAGGGTCGGGGGAGTCTGACAGTTTCGGCAGCGATAAGCCTGCAAATGCTATGGAAGAATTGAGAAACATTTACACACAAAAACACCCCAATATAAATATTCGCTACGAATTTGGCGCTTCAGGTACCCTGGCACAAAGAATTGAAGAAGGTGAGCCGGTGGATATCTTTATTTCCGCGAGCGAATCTCATATGGATGCACTCCCTGCAATAAAGTAATGTTATTAAATTACGGAATCCAACTCAACTTGCTGGCTATATATTAATATATTATAATTAGTGAGAATTTAGCAGGAACCACTCCGGAGGTGTCTTGTGCCCGGTAAAACAGCAAATCAAGAGAAAGAAGCCGTTCATATCATCGCCAAATCCTTACAGTTATACTTTGGCAAAATGCGCTGCCAAAAAGGCTATTGTCAATTGCATGCCAGCCATGTGCATTGGAGAGAGCTTGCCCTTTCGTCCCTGGGTTGCTTTTTAAGTATGGGTTTCATTACATTGATCAGCACTCATCATGGAGTGCCGTTAATGATTCCGTCTTTCGGGGCTTCAGTGATCCTGCTGAATACGGCTTGTCATGTATCCATGGCACAACCGCGCAACGTTGTTGGCGGGCATGTGATATCCGCGTTGTCCGGTGTTTCTGTATATCAGTTATTAAGCAACGACTGGTGGGCAATCACCCTGGCAGTGGTTTTGGCCATGGCCTTAATGACCCTGACCGGCACACTTCACCCGCCCGGCGGCGCGACGGCCTTCGTCGCGGTTTACAGCGGCCAAAATTTCAGTTTTATCTTGGCGCCTGTCTTTATCGGATCGAGCATACTTATTTTAATTGCTTTATTGATTAATAACATATCATCGACAAGAAAATATCCTCAATATTGGCTTTAAAATCGCAAACCCATCTCATCAAGATAATATTTATCACTTATAAATTAACCCCCGGACACGGACAGACATTTTTGTCTGCCCGTGTCCGGGGGTTAATATTATTGCAGGGTAAATGTCCAGCAATTATTGGATCACGCCAATCGCTCTCCAATAAGGCAATGATACTGATATGGCCACGATAACCAACACAGCGTAGATTAATCCGAATAAGGTAATATGATGCGGAGCCCACCCCCTGTTCCCGGTCATGCCTTCAGCCATTAAAATCCACGGCTGTTGGTAATCAAGATAAAACAGATGCCGGCGCATAACACAAAACATATTGCCGCCCGCATAGGTTCTATCAGTTAAAATGTTCAATAAACACACAGCGTATAATTAATGGACAGACACCTGACTTGGCAATGGGCGAAGAAATTAATACCCTAAAATAAAAAAGCACTCCTCTTTCTCTGATTATTTAATCCAAGAAAATCAGGAGTGCTTTCCTAGTCTGGCGCCAGACCCCAATATCCAATACCCATGCTCGGATAACTTATACTGTCGGCACCGAAATGAATCTTGCTGAAGAATTTAATCCATAGAGTACCCAAACCAAGGGCCAAAGGGTCTCCCCCCGAATTCAATCATAGCCTTGTCAGGACTTTCGGTCATTGTCTGCATGTTTGATTTGGCACCCACCTGTTTGATGATTATCCCACCGCCGCGATGGTACCCAATACGGCAGCCAGGGTTTTAACCAGAGTCGTGATCTGGTTTGTCATCGCTTTTGGCTTGGGTACTCTTTGGATTAAAAATGATTCTTTATATTTATATAAGACATCCATCATTAAAGTTATGCAATATTCATGCCACATACCAGTGTAGAATATTGGACAAAAAGATCCCGTACCAAACATCAAAGCGGTACGGGATTGCTTTTTGAATTCAACTACAATATTTTATTAATTAAAACTAAATTTATATCTATTTTTTTTCTTTTTCTTATTTGGCTATTGTAGTTCCCTGACTGACCGATACCGGCTCTTTGCGCACCAGCGGCCATTTATCAAAGAAAGTGTTGAAGAAGAGCAATGTCATTAACATGGCGAACTGGCCGGCTATCATACCCATGGTCGGATAGTTCAAACCTAAGAAAGTACTGTTGGCGCCGAAAGGAATCTTGGCCAAGAATTTAATCCAAAGAGTACCCAAACCAAAACCGAGGACAAGCCAGATCACGACTCTGGCTAAAACCCTAGCTGCCGTATTGGGTACCATCGCGGCGGTGGGATAATCATCAAACAGGTGGTGCCAAGCCAACATGCAGACGACGACCGAAAGACCTATTGAAGCGACAATCGCATCCGGGGGGAGCGCCGGGTCAATCGGGGCAAGAACACCTCTTAGCCCCTTCGCTAAGATTAATCCGCCCACTATAGCGATAATAAGTCCAGCGATGCCCATCCAGGGCTGCTTCTTTGCGAAAAATTTCATTGGATAACCTTCGCCACCCTCAGCCGGAACCAGGAATAAGACAATGAACCATTCGCAGAAAGCAACCCAAGTTGTCCAGCCGCCCATAGGCCTATCTACAATTACCTCGTGTCCAAGGGACAAATTCGTCCAGTAGCTCGGCATAATCGTGGCCATCCAAACTAAAACAACCGCCAGGGTGCTGAAGAAGAGCACACCCCATCCTTCGGTCGGCTGCTTGGAAGTGCCCGCGAAAGGCCATTTCTGGAATAAAGAAACGAACGGGATCTGGGCCATGATTACCGGTAAGGCAAAGAAGTTGGCCACTTCCCAGCCTTCAAAAGCCAACTGCACTTCCTCGGCTGTCTTAGGCATAAACATCAAACCAAGGTTAAATGGTTTCCACCAAATGCCGAGAAAACCGATGATGACAAAGAACGCGATCAAGCCGACGGCCCAGGCAACCAGGGTGTACCAGATACCGGCCTGCGGCTGTTTCGTGGTGAATATGTTCTTGCCGTAGTTGCCCATCACTAGCGTCTGCCAGATCCAGGGGTTGATTACCATCCAGAAAAAGCTTCCTTCTATCATGGCTTGCAGTAACTGACCTTGCAGTTTCGGATCTGCCTCCGCCAGCCCTTGGGCGGCTAGAGAGGCGAAAATAGCTTTAAAAAACGTTGACCATATCGGCCAGAAAATACAAGATAAGACAAAACACAGAATTAGTGCCACCAGACCGGTGGACAATTGGCCTTTAAATACCCGTTTGACAACGAACTCAGACATTAACTAACCCTCCCTTTAAATTTTATTGGTTTGACAATTTCAATAATTAAGCAGATTAAAACAAGTGCCAAAAATCCTAGAGTTTAGAATATTTAAATAACTTCGCTGCTACTTGTTTTAAAACGTTATGAATCAATAATGCCAAACAGCAAAAGCATTCCCCAACTCACAGATATTACTGCAAACTCACAAACTCAAAGCGTCTTTTTCCCTAATCAACCTCAGGCCACTGTCCTCACCTCCTCAGCTAAACATAATTCACTTCCTGGAAAGCAATCTCGATAAAAAAATATTCCTTAAGCGTCAAACGAACAGCGGCCCAATAAATATGTGTTGGAAATCCTGGAATCATCACCACCATTGAAAATCAACGGGCAATTAACTTCCAGGGCTTCCAACCTTAAGATATCACATGCAATATTAATTTATTAACTATTGATTAAATTAATAACTATTATTTATTTGCCTTCAGCTATTTGTCTCAGCTTGTAGCGCTGGATCTTGCCGGTCGCGGTCTTCGGCAGTTCCTCAATCTGCTCAATCCACCGCGGGAACTTGTACGGAGCAATTGTTTTCTTAACAAAGAGCTTAACATCATTCATGAGCTCTTCATTCACTGTAACGCCTTCTTTGAAGACAACATACGCCTTCGGCTTGATCAGCCCGTCGTCGTCCGGCGCGCCGACGACACCGCATTCCAGCACTGCCGGGTGCAGCATCAAGGTAGCTTCCACTTCCACAGGCGAGACCCAGATGCCGCCGGCTTTGATCATGTCGTCGCCCCGGCCGGCGTAAGCGAAGTACCCTTCTTCGTCTTTGACGTACTGGTCGCCGGTATTAAACCACTGGCCCTGGAAAGTATTTTTTGTCTTCTCGTGCTTGTTCCAGTAGCACGACGCGATGCTTTCGCCTTTCATCATCAAGATGCCGGCTTCACCGGTAGGCACTTCGTTGCCGTCCGGATCCACAATCTTGGCCTCGTAGCCCGGCACCAACTTGCCGCTGCAATCTGGCCTGGACTCGCCAATCCTGTTGCTGATATAGATGTGCAGGATTTCCGTCGAGCCGATCCCGTCCAGAATTTCAACGCCCCACATTTCTTTAAATTGCTTCCACACAGCGCCTGGCAGCGCCTCACCGGCCGATATGCCCAGCCTGACCGAGCTCAAATCATATTTTTCCTTGGCGTCTTTTACCTGCAGCATGGCGTTGTATGATGTCGGCACTCCGAAGAAAAGGGTTGGTTTGTATTTGGTTATAACACTGTAGACGTGATCGGGCTGCGGACGACCCGGATCTAAAACAAGCGTACCGCCGACGTATAATCCAAAGAACATCCCGTTGCCGAGACCGTATGCGAAAAACAATCTCGCCACGGAATAAGTGCTGTCGTTCTCGTTAATCTTCAGAACACCTTTAGCATACAACTCGGCGCTGTAGGACATGTCGTGCTGCAGGTGGACGGTGCCTTTCGGGAAGCCGGTAGTCCCGGAGCTGTAAAGCCAGAACGCCGCATCATCCGGTCCGGTGGGAGCGGTTTCACATTCGGTGGAGCAACCGTTGAGCAACTCGTAATAATCAAGAGTGTTATCAACCTTTTCGCCGACAACGATGATAGTTTTCAAAAACATGAGTTCATCTTTTACCTTAAGCACTCCGGGCAGCAGGTCCTTGCTGACGACAAGAGCCTTCGCCCGGCTGTCGTTCAACAGGTAACGGTAATCTTCCGGCATTAACATGGTGTTGGTCGGAATAGGTATTGCGCCGATCTTAATGGCGCCAAAAAAGGTATAAACGAATTCCGGGCAGTCAAAGGTCAGCAGCAGCACCCTGTCTTCCATCCCTAAACCCAAAGACTTCAGCGCGTTACCGAAACGGTTGACGTTGTCCAGGAGTTGCTTATAGGTGATCTTGTCGTCCTGGTGTAATATAGCGACCTTGTCACCGCGCCCTTGTTGAACGTTCCAATCGATAAAACGTTCCGCAGCATTAAACTTTTCCGGAAAACTGAGTTGAGTAGATTCCATTTTTGAGCCTCCCTTATTTTATACTAAAATTTTAATATTCAAAAAATAATATTTGTGCTGTTAAGCAGCACTCTAATCTAAAAAAAAATCTCTCCACGCGTATCAAAAAAGAGCAATCCCAACTAATAATCCGGCTGAATTCCGCGGCAGTTCAAGGTGATTTATGCCTTAACTTACTGTACCAAGCTTTATTTGGAACTATTAATATAAATCTTAAGACAAATTAGGAATTGCTATATCTTCTACAGGTAACATTCCTTTTATTTCGATATGATTTTTATGTACCACTAAGTTTATTTCCAATCTGTCAAACAGTTCTTCCCACGTAATGTTATTACTTGGAAAACCCACAGTAGGATTACCATCATTATTAAGTGAGACATAAGCGAATTCCTGTGTAATGCTATTTTCAGCGACTGTGTATTTTACATCAAACTGATTATGCTCAATTACTTCCTTCAATACATTCAAATTGCCTTCCAGCTTTTTGAGGGTATCTATTTCTGGCAGGTATTGTTCATATCTTTTACGCATTGCACTTTCCTGCTCGTTTAAATCCCTTAACATTGTTTCATATTCATCTGTTGTCAAGCCACCATCATTCATTAATATAAGTGAAAGCTTCCTCTTTTTGTCTCTGACCTCCTCAATTCTTGAAGTTACAGGAGAGAGTAGGGCATCAAGCTCTGTTTTCTTTAATTGAATACCATAAGTATATTCCATGATAGCTTTCTTCATTTGGTCTGGATTGTTCAACACCTTAACCATTTCACCTTTTACAGAGCTTGTTAAGTAATCACCATCGATAATAGGTGCTGTGCATTTTGGACTTCCATCTCTATGATAGGTTTTGCTTCTTGCCGGACATCTGAATTTAACTTTTTGCTCTTTGCTAAAAGAAGATGCAAAGGTGTGACCACATAAACCACATTTAATACGTCCTGCTAACAGAGGTTTGGGATTCTTACGATTAAGTCCACCTCTGGCTTTTTTGCGTTTTTCCTGTGCTTTTTCCCACAAGAGCATATCAACAATTGCAGGGAAATTATCAGTTTCAAACCAGCTTTCATCGCCAAAAACATTTTTAGCTTTTTCAACTGTTTCAGGACTTACAATTACATCATGGTTACTCTTTTTTCCGCTCTGTTTGTTATGACTTTCACGCCACATATAATGTTTACCAATATATGCAGTATTCTTCAAAATATTCTGTACTGTTGCATCGCTCCAATGGCTTGGAAATTTGCTATTTTTACCTATAGGTACTCCTTTTGATTGGGAAGGTGTCATAATACCTAACTCTGTTAGTTTGTCGGCAATTTTTGTAGAACCTAAAGGCTTGGATTCATTATCCCCATAGACATACCATTTATATATAAGGCGAACTATTTTAGCTTCTTCCTCGTTAATCTCCCATCTTTGTTTTCGTCTATTCCAACTATAACCATATAGTATATGACCGCCAAAATATTTGCCATCCTGTGCTAATTTCTTCTTGCCTCCAAGAGTACGGACACGTATTGATTCTCTCTCATATTCAGCAAAGCTTCCCAATATATTACTTTGCAATCTTCCTTCTGGCGAATCTTCAAGACTACCCTGTACTAAAATAAAACCTTTCCCTTTTGTTCCACATCTGCGAACTTTTAAGGAATTGTCACGCAAGGCAATTAGGTGACCTAAATTTCGTGAAAGTCTATCCTGCCGGTAAACTATTATTGCATCATATATACCTGCCTGATACTTTTCCCACAGAGAAGAAAGGATAGGTCTGTCTGCGATACTTAAATTACCACTATAGCCATCTTCCCTATAAATATCTTCTGGCAGTGCTTTATATCCTTGTTTTTCTGCTTCTTTTAGACATATTTCAACTTGGGTATCAAGAGAGGTATTTTCTGCTTGGTCTTCTGTTGATACCCTTGCAAGAATAGCTACTCTCTTTTGTATGTTCATTAAAATCCCTTCTTTCTAATGAAACCATTTTGAATATCTAATGTAATAATTATATGATAGAAGCATTGCTATTAAAAGGGTTATTCCATAATTATCCATAAAAAATCATTAGAAAGGGGCTTGATGTGAACGGTCAATAAAAATACAGCATTTTCGGCCATTTAAAATGCAGCACTTGGCCACATATTTTACTGGAAAT
>NZ_MVQM01000131.1:0-13873 GCF_002067195.1 Pelotomaculum sp. PtaB.Bin117
AACTCCTGAAAAGATTTGTCAATGGTAGGATGACTGTTACAATATTGGTTTTTGATTACTACACGTTCGACGTTCCGACGGCAGATGGTCTGGGTATCCCTCCTGAATATCCCTCCAATATCCCTCCAACGTCCAAAATCTATGTCAAAATCTCTCTTTTGAGAGAGCCTTGGAGTGGTGCGGATTTCAGGGTGTGAAGTGCCGCAAACGCCCATCACACAAGGTTTTTGGGGGTCTGAGGATTCCGGTAGAGTACGTTACATTCCCGATGCTTCCGGTGAAGTTGAGGGACTCAAAATCTACTGCTCGCAAGAGCGTGGGGGTTCGATTCCCTTCCGCGCCACCAAAAAGACAACTTCCATGGTTGTCGTTTCTTTTTGTATTCTTATTTTTTATTTATTCATTCTTCTTTTTTCTTTAAAATACGTTATTTCAACGTAACCTGTACCTCTTTGCCGAGTGAGCGGGCAACCTTAGACAGAAAGTCCAGGGATGGATTGTACGTTCCGCTTTCCAGGCGGCTGATATTGGACTTCTGGGTCCCAACCCGAAGCGCCAATTCTTCCTGGGTAATATTTTGGCTGGTTCGCGCTTCAATGATTTGCGAAATCACATCATAGCGCGGTTTCAGCTTTTCGTATTCAGCTTTGAATTCTTCGTCCTTCATCAAAAGCTCTTTCACTTCGGAAAACTTTGCTCCTGGCTTACTCATTGTCACACCTTCTAAAAAATGCCCGATGTCACCCGAGAATTAAATCTAATATTTTCTATTTATCTAATAATCTTACCATTTGAACTAAACCATCATCCGGGTCTTTTCTGAAGTATTTAAACCCATTTCTGGTATAGAAGCTTATCAATTGGGGCCTGTCCTGGCATTCGATAAAAGCTACCCTCCCGCCGACAATTCCCTGTGCTTTATTAATCACCGAAAGGGCATATTGTAATAATTCATCGCCAGCTATTTTATCTGCATGCTTATCATTCTTGCTTAGTTGACCAATAAGATATGATGGAATTTCCGTTAGTGCTTCGGATCCCTTTTTGGCATACAGACCATCCAGTTTTCTTATCTGAGACACTGCCGTACCATTCGGAATTTTTAAAGTTTGTATGGCAATCGTAAAATATGCTAGAAGAACAAAGCTTCCATTTTCTAAACCATCTTCATCAAAAATAAGATATGTACGACTTTTAAATTTTCTCTCGTATAAAATAGCTTTGTTTTCATTTTTTAAAAAACTCTCTATATCATGATCTTTAGAACAATAAAAAGTAGAAATGACTTCCTTTACTGTTTCTTCGGAAGTCATTTCTAAAAACGTTTCGAGTGGGATAAGCACTGTTTTAATAACTTCTCACCCCTTGCCATAGCCTCATCGGAAGCAAGTTTTCTGTTTATTGGCTTTGCTTCCTTTGATGACGAAAGCACTTCAACAAGTCTTTCTATTGCTTCCGGTTCCTTTACGACAATATTCTTGTCAAATGAAACGGTTGCCATAGGAATCACCTCTTTCAATTATCCTGCTACTATTATTATACATCAAAGCACGCGAACATTCATAAGTAAATTTTCCTCTATACCATTTATTCATTTAAGCTTGCTATAATATTATACCCCAATTCTTTGAAAGTGTGTTTTTTGTTTTATTCTCTTCCTTGCTGTTTTTTGTCTCATTGCTATCGCTCCTACCCATGCAGTCCCTTTAACATTATTCTCAAATAGTCGTTAACATCCTTTCCACGCTTGAGCGACTCGTCGGAAAAGGCGTAGGTGGAAGGAAGGAGCCATGATGGTCTCCGCCGCCAGCCGCCCAACTGCGTCTTTGTCCAGATGCAGAGTACGTGTCATCCCTGCTGGTTTACCGCTCGTCTCGGGATGAATGGGGTTTATCCTTATGTGATTTTTGTTTTGGAATATCCGGCTTGGGATACGAAAAAATCTTGTATTCTTCCGGGATGTCCCTGCCGTTATATATCTCGCTAAAGCTGTCACCCGTACTGCGGATGTAGCCGTTACTGGTGAAGCTGCTACCCTCGTCGATGGCAATATCACGGCCAAACCTTTCATAATCAAAAAGGATAAAACGCGGCCCGAATCCACTTGTTTAGTCTGGCTGCCAATTTTCTTGGTTTTCACCAGTATAACACGATAAATGCTACCCAGGGAGAAATATTTCAAATGGTCGGTTACCGTCAGCAAATGTTTCTTAAACGCCTCTATTATTTCTGTTAAAAATCCGCTGTTCACGTCGCTGATGGTCTGCAAAACCGTCACTGAATTGCTGTCCGTATAATAAACAATAAAATTCAAATTAAAATGCTCTATATCAGCCAGCGGGTTTCCGCACCAATGCCGTTGATCCAGCTCTCAGCCTCTTGGGGCTTAAAGACAAAATCAATTTCACGTTTTATTTCGCTGATATTTTCATACTCAAAATCTTTTAACAGCCTTCTGGAAGAATAAAGGTTCTTTCCCCGGCCAGGCGAGTGCTCAAACGGTTGAGCACCACTCTTTCCCCTTGCCGCAAATCGTCAAAACACTCTTTGCAGAAACTGTAATTGTGTTCATAACCTTCCGCTTCGATATTCTTGGCATAATTAATGGTGGTGGTGGTAAAAACTTTGTTAATACCGTCTCTTCTTAGTCTGGTCGAGTAGGCTGCGCAGGCCAAACTATCTTTTTTTAAGCCGCAAATATAGCAGGCTTCGGGCTTTTTTACGGCTTTTCTATTAGTTTTGGCGATCTTTTCGTTGCTCTCTTCCTCTAGCTTATGAACGCGCTTGATTAATTCCAGATAATCGTCATGGGTGGCAATTTCAATGAGTTTGCCTTCCTTTGTTTTAATTTGTGGTATTATCAAAGCAATCTGATCCCCGGGGCTTCCCCCTACCGCCTTTTTCACCAGTGTCTCATAGTGATTTCTTCTGTTTTGGCCGGTGTTTTGTGTACGAACCTTTTTTTGCCGTCATATTGCAAGTCCAGATCCGGATTTTTAATGACATAGGCCATTTTTCCAGAACCAGGTTGCTGCCTCGATTAAACCGGCGCGGTTTAGCTCAAGCAAATGGCTTGACAAGGTCTTTAGATCATTTGACTCCAATAATTCGCGGAGATTCTGCCACAAGCCTATAAGATAATAAAGGTCTTTGCCTTCCCTTACCACATGAAATTGTTTGGCCGCCGCCTTGTTATTGCCAAAATATTTATAGCGTCTGATTGCTTCACTGTTGTATGGTAGTAAGTCCCCAAAATCAATTTCATTTTTGCATAAATCAAAGGTCATAAAAACTATATATGGCCGCTTATCTTCTTTTTGCTTGAGTCTGGGTTCTTGATACAGCACGCTGAAAATATCCTCATCGGCCCAGGCCCGTCCAATCCTTGCGGTTAATAACGGTAAATTCACTATATCACCTCCGTCTTTCATAATATAGCAAGCGCGAATTCCTACATAACCCTGACCAGTTCACCCACTACCCAGGGATCATCTTTTTGGGCTTGAACATCCCTGCGGTCGATCAGAGCAGCATAATGTACTTGAACACCCCTGTTTTCCAATGCTGAACCGGCACGCTGAATGATAAACTGCAAGGCCGTAGTGCCGCCGGTGATGTTCACCACGCATGGGCCGCGGCCTATTAAATCCAACACCTCATCCACCTTTTGACCGGCCTGGTTAAAACAATTAAACGGATCATCCACGCGTACGACCTCCACCGGCCCACGGTAATCCGCTCTCCGGATTATTTCCGCCAAAGAATGCTCTCCTTCTGCTGATGTTAAAAGCACCAAGCGCTGCGGCTTAATAGTCATAAGGGCGGAATACAGCAAACCTGGAGACAATCCCAGGGGAGAGAGCAGCGTTACGGATTTTTGTGCAATCTGATCATTATTCAAAATCAATCACCTTTTTGTTACACTGTTTATCCGTCCATTTGTTGAAAAGCTCGCTTAGCCTGATCGCAGTATTTGATACAATTGGCGACCGCGGAACGATACTGATCTTCACTGCCGCCCTGGGAATGTGCAACCAGCCTTCGTATTTGATTTACTTTTTTATATAATTCAACTAATCCATATGAATCATCATATTCTTTATTTATGAAGGCCTTGACGATTTTTTGTCTCTCTTTCCAACTATTTATGTTAATAATCTTTCCCTCGCACAGCTTAGTGATGATTGCCTCAGTTAAGGTTATGTAGCCGGCCGCATAACGCTTCTGCTCAAAAAACCACAATGTCAGGTTTAATTGAAAATAGGCTTCAGGTTGATCATTGTTAAACTTCTTTAGAGAGCGTTCTATAGCAGAAACAGCCACGCTGTCGGGGCCGTCAACATTCTTCAATCCCTTCCATAGTTTACGTCTGTGCTCATTTCTAATATCCTTTAAAAAATTCATGTTGATCCTATCTGACAGGTCCTCAATACTTGCTGCCAATTCCGATTTTTGTTCCTTTAGTAAATCAGCGACCAGGTAGCCATTGCCATATTGCTCAAGCTCGTAAATCCCTTTTATCCAGTGGTTGAGTTCGTTGATTAAAGTTAAATCCACAACCGGGGCCTTTCCACCCATTTCCCTTACGATATCCAGCATCCCATAGAGTATTTTTGCGATTTTAATATCTCTATCACTCAGATTCTCTATAAAGCTGGTCATCATATACTGGAAAATAGATAGAGAACGAAAAGAATGGGTGATATCGACATACAACTCGTCCCCAGGTTGCAATTGCTCGCCTATCTGCATCAAAATAGTAAAATTGCTAAGCAACTCCTCCCGGTCAAGTCCATATTGAATAAGATAGCAGCCAGAGCCGACGCAACCCAGCTTTTTATCCAGCGCCGCTTCGACTTTCTTTAAATAGCCCCGATCATAGGGGTAATGATCATATCGGCTGTCGTCGATCATCCGCCCTAGTTCCAAATAATAATCATCATCACGGTCGTCGCCGCTGAAGGTGTCATATAATTCTTCCCACATTGATTTGGCCGTACCGACTACATAAACCCGCTCAATTGCGAAGTGTTTTATCAATGCTTCGGCAATAAAGGTTGTTGTGTATTCCGCGCTTGATTCCCCATCTTTTATAACATAGGTGGCTGAATCATATTTCCGACTAGGCCGCGCGTCAGCTGGGTCATGAGATTTTGAAATCAATCGGCCTGTGCCCAGGGCGGTCACCAGTACTCTGGCCATAAGGCGCCTCCTTTCATCATTTCTAATGGCTGTTCAAAACGACTTTAATACGCTCAACTTTGGCCTGGTTTTTGCTGTTTGTGGGCTTTTCCCAATCTTTTGACTTGTTTTTTTGATACCACTCAGCCAGCAAACGGGCAATCTCCCGGCGGTCATCCCCCGAAGTATCGTTGTTTTCCATTCGATCCAGCCATTTCACTGTCATAGCTTTCATAAAAATATCCACATTGGGGTCTGTGTATCCGTCCTGGTCCATTTCCTGTCGGATCGGGGACATAGGTTGAGCGGCAGCCGCAGTTTTAAGGGCTTCAGACCGCTGCTTTAGCTCCAATACCGGAATATTATAATTCTTTTCGGGCTGGAAGCAGCCGTAGCCGGAAGCGGTTTTTGCTCCGGCCCCGATAGTTGCCAGAGCTTGGTCCATCCAACTAAAAACCTGCTGCAGATCAATAGCTGACTCTTTACGGGGAGCCAGACCAAAGACGAACAACTGGTCCTTGACTACCGTTAAATAGGGAATGGGTACCGGGCTATACCAATCCGCTGGTGGCTTCCCAGTTCCTGTATCCTGATAATACTCAGCATAATGCGGAGTCATTATTTCGATCTCCAGCTGAACCAGCCGCACCGGCAGAGCATCGAAAACAATAAGGCCTCCTGCTGCCGTTTCACTTTTATCCTTTTCCGGTCCAAACAGCCGGTTAACCTCAGATAAAGGCATATCCAACCAGTGCTGTACCCAAGCCCGCAATACCCCTTTCACCGAAGATCCCGGTAGGTATGGGGTTCCCAGTGTATGATGCCAGGTGAAACCGTTTTCCACCGGATGCTCATTACCCAGGCCGGTTACAAAACGGCTGGCGGTGCGATATACTCTTACTTCTCCGCCGCATGATCGGACCAGTGTTGAGTAACGCGATATTGCTTCATGCAATATCGATTCCTCACCACATTTTTTCCCGGTTACCGATGAAATCCATTTCTCTTTGGTTTTGTCCAAAGTCCATTGTTCTTTATCTATTTGCCAACGATTACACATCTTGTTATACCACAGGCCGACATTAGCCCAATCGGGGCGCTTTTCAAGCTTGCTTAGATCATCTCGGGCTTGGGCGTATAAAGGCAAGCTCATGACGGATCGCCCTCCTTTTGTTTTTTCAGGTAGGCCACCGCCAATTTTTTATGCCATTCCAGCCATTTCAGAGCTTCGACCCGGGCATGAATGTAAGAGTGCCTATCGCCTGCGGTTATGGCCTGCATCAGTTTATCCGCACCTTGATAAGGCGCTTCAGTAAAGCCCCGGCACAGCCAGTCTTGCAAATCTTCATAAAGACGATAGTGAGGATCGTTCTCAAATTTGCCGTCCTTTTTCTTGGATGCAGCCAACAGTGTCGCCGCAGCTTGCCCTAAGCCGCAATTCACAATAGTGGCCGGAAGAGTTTCAACATAGCCGGCGTATTTGTCTTTCCAATCTTCGCTGAGCTTACCGTCGTCCAAGATCCTATTGACTTTTTTCATAGAATCTTTGGCCCGCTCCAGATCCAGCGTCCTAGCCATTGGCCTGCCCCCCTTTCCAACAGGATACGGCGCACCAGCCCTGCCCGATGGTCTCATTACCTCCGATCTGCAAATAAGGATGGTCGTCGAACATACCCAGCAATTCCGGCAGCAGCGCTTCCTTTCCCAAACGCGGCAGCAGCAGGGTATAGAAAAGGGAATCGGCCGGAATGATTTCTTCATACCATAGATTAGTACTGGTTTTCCTCTTTTTGTCGAGCACATTGCGGGCATTGACCGGCAGGCCGGAACCGGCAAAATACTTGAAATCATCGTCACTGACGATAACCAATTGATTGACCAAGCGCTTTTGTACGGCTTGGTGGAGAACCAACGGCTTGATCGCCTCTGCCACGATTTCGATGGTTTTTTCATCTTGACTGACGGCAAAGGACAGCTCTTCTAGATATAGGTTTTTGCTGCCGACCGCTATGGCTTGGGCCTTCTTCAGCTGCGGGAGCCCAAATTCCTGTTTAAATCCGGCCAACTGCAGGTCTCTTTGAAAGCGTTCCAATACATAGGGGCAGGTGACCCAGCGGTAATTGGTGTTAAGGGATCTGACCGGGAGCAGCAGCAGCCTGCCGTCCGTAAGGGATATGCCCCCGGCCCCGTCGGGGGCGCCGAATATCAGATCTGTTTTGTCTTCAATAGCCCTTCGCCTGCACTCTGTTTCATAGGCGTCCCGCATAGCACCTTTCAAGCCTGAACTTATTAAAACCGGATATGATGTAGTCGCCTCCCGGGCTACCGGTAAATCCACCACCCCGCCGCTGGATTCGCTGCCGGGATGCAGACTGGTTTCTGCTAACAAACCCAAAATAATTGCGCTCATATCTTCTCCTCCCATCTTCCTATCAATATCTGACCGTAGCCGTACGCATTGCTCGACTTTTCTCCAATATATTGTCCATGCAGTTCAGCAACTGCGCTGGCTTCAGATGCATTGGCTTCAAAAAACCAGGTGCTGCCGGCTGGTATATAAGACCGCAGAGGACGGGGACGATTTACCTTAAGATCCCAACCGCCAATCTGCTTGGCTCTGCCGACACAGGCGGTTATGCAGGTGTAATTTATCCAGGGTTTTAAATCCTTGAGCGCCTTTTGCGTCTGCCCTTGATTCCCAAAATAACCGGGTGTGATTAAGGTTACCGTAAAAAGTATTTTGCCGTTCACCGCAGTCAATTCCGGCATAACCGGCAACTTGATCGAATCTTCCACTATGCTTAGTTCAGCCATCCTGCCTTCTCCGCCCAAATTCACAATATCGTTTTTTTGCCTTACAGCTTGGCTCCACTCTATGGGAATACCCTCAACGCCGACCACCACCCACACCTGTTTTTTTGTTCTGACCGTGTTAATGGCATAAAGGTTTTTATCCATAGCGGTTCGGGTATCGGATTCACGCCCGATCCCCACCTTGGCTTCACTCTTCCAGAGTTGATCGCTGCAAGTGACTCCATTGACGGGGATACAACCAGCCGGCTTGTCGACCATTGCGGTATAATCATCATCTTCCGGAACCCCGCCGGCCAGCACTTTTTCCATAGTTGCAACCGAAAGCCAGTATTTATCCATGGGTTTTGATCCACGTGCTCCAGCCGGCATAACCGGCAGTCTGACCTGGCCAAGATCGCAGGAAACTTTATCGCCGGGAAACAGGCGATGGTAGCTGGTCCTTTTGGGCGCTTCATCGTGCAAACGCAGTAAAAAAAGCGGTGCCGGTAAAAGCAACCTGTTATCATAATACAGATAAGAACCGCTCAGTCTTAAATCTCCCAGACTATCACTATCTCCCAATTCTATCGGCAAACGATCATCACCCGGCGTCCATCCCTGGCTCAAAGCCAGTTGATATCGTATCGCCCCCTGCAAGGTGGACATCAGGGGAGGAAAAACGCTGTCCTGCCCGCCCTGTCCCCCTTCACCGGCATGAAAGGGCGCTGCTCCGCGGAAGAAATAAGTATCCAGGGCTTTAAACTGCCATTGCACAGTCATTATAACGCCACCCCCTTTGTCGCCAGGAATTTGATGAACAATGCTCCGTCAAGGGAGAAAGCCTTTTTGTTTACCACGACTTCGCCCGCGCTATTCCTCCTCTGGCTTAAACATATGGATAGCAAGTCTTGTGCCAACTCTTCGGCTTTCTTGATGGAAATATCCATTTCCCTATTCCGGGCCAAATCAGCTGCTAATAACTTTGGAATATCGATCTTTTCAGGCAATTCGAAATAATTACCTCGTGAATTACCTAAAAGACGTCGGATGCCGTATAGCCAGCTGTTGCTTAATTGCTTGCTCCCGTATTGACCGGCTAACGAATTTACTTTCTCAATCACAGATACTTTATCGTCCCCGGCATGCCGCACCTCCCAGGGTACCGACCAGTTGATGACCGTTCCCCCGGTCTTCCATACGGCAACGGCCAAAGCATCGCGCCCGGTTTTCTCCTTGGCTTCTTCATCCAAAACCTGATGGGCTTTGCCGATAATCTGCCTCAAGGGGGCATGGTGGTGGGCGTAAACAATGGCCGCCGATATGGTGGCTTTGATCCCCACGGTTGTAAAGCATTTCGTATAACAATCGCGCAAGACCGCCGCGGCTTCCAGAGCTTTGTCCATGGGCAGCAGGGCCAGCACATCGTCGCCCCCGGCATATACGGTTACCCCTTGGTGCCCACTTATGATCCCCTCTACCCGGCCGCTGAAGTTTGACAGGGCCCGGCTGATATCGACCCGTTTGTCTTCCTGATCCAGCAGGCTGCCGATCCGATCGCCGTCCATGATCAGCAAAGCGTAGAAGGGATCAGCTTCGGTCTTAAACTGTTCGAGCAGCTCTGCCATATGGCGGCGGCATTCCTTGGATACATCATTCGGCCATAGGTTATCGTTTTCCAAGGTGGATTGGAAAAAACAGTTTCCATCCAGGTCAAAAAATTTACCCAATTCAGCATCGAGATCGTTTTTATTGAAGAAAGCGGCGCTGTTTTCATGCCCCAACATTTTCGGGTGGGCGGACCCGACCAACCTCCGGGCGGTTTCATGCTTCGCGGGATCGCTGATAATGCCTGACAACCAGGGAACGGCCGCCAAATAAGGCGTTGACGGATAATAAACAACAGCCCTGCCCGTCAATACATGGGGGAACAGCCTTTTTATGAGCGCAATACTACAAAGGCGTTCATCATTCCGGAGGTCTTCTCCCGGCGTTTTATCGCCCAATTTCTCCCAGAATCTGCGCTGCCTGCCTTTATCCCCTATCCGCATATAACTGGACAGCTCCTGCCAGTTACCCATCAAAGTGCATTTATCGCCCGGCTCTTCGGGGGGAATATGGCTGCGCCAATTTTTGCGCCGGTCGAGCAGATCGGCATCCTCCCCGAATACCCAGCTCATTTCCCAGAAGTTTTTAACCTGCCGGTTCCATATTTCTTCGGTACCGCAGCCCCGCCCCGCAACCGGGGCCACGTATTTCTCCCATATCTGCTCTGCTATGGCTTGCCAGGCCTTATTAACCGCCTCTACACAACATTGCCCTTTAAAATCATCCGGTACCTGAGCCAAAAATCGGTTGGGAATGCTGCCGACAATTGGAAAACGACTGAGTTTGCCTTCCTGCCCAACTGCTAGGGCCTTCAGCAGAGGGTCGATAATATTGCCCCCAGTATCTCTTATGGCGGGAAACACAATCTCTCCTTCGCTATGTTTTAAGACCGCCAGCATGGCCTGACCGGTAAGGTAGGAGAGCAGAAACGATCCGGCCCAGAAATCCCGGGTCCGCCGGGCCTGCGCCACAAAGCTCTGCACCGGTCCCAGAGTAAACTGAAAATACCGCATTAAATCACCACCTCCAGCGCCTCAGGAATTCTGGCCAGAAAATCCGAGATTACCCGAGGGTCAAAATTACAGGGAGCCTTTGATTCCGTTAATATTTGTTTGTTTTTACGGACCACCATTTTTATGTGCTCCCCGTCCGGCAAAAATTTTGCCGGCAGACAGGCCAACACTGCCGCATACTCCTTCTCCAATTGATGAATGTGAATGAACAACGGGCTGGCGCGGCGCTCGCTTTGTTCTCCAGTAATATCAACCTGAGTTGATCCGAAAAAATAATTATGAGGTAATCCAAAGGCTACCCGTCTGGGATGTTTTCCCGGATCAGGATTTTGATTAAGAGATAGCAATAGGTCATGATCGGGAGCAAAGAATTGTTCCGCTTTTTCCTTACTCCCGGGCAGAGTATGATCTCCATCCTTGTTTCTTCTCCCATAACTTCTGTAGCGGATCATTTCCCGCCCGATGCTGTCCAGCAAGTTTATCGGATTCTGGCTGGTTTTCGACAGGATAATCCTGCTGGAGGAGGTAAACGCCGTGTACACCGGCAGGCCAGCTATATTTTTGATGCCAATAGACGTGATAAATTCCCGAATGGCATTATGCAATTCTTCCCGGGTACGCGGAGGTCTCCAAAGTTCTTTTCCTTCCTCATCCTTTAGCGACGTTAATGTTACCGATCCAAAACCGCGCCTTGACCTGGACCCCATCCCGCCAAACAGGGACAATGCTTTTATGGCCCGCTGCAGACCTTCAACATCCGCATCCTTTAATGGCGGGCGGAAAATGAAGCTAATGCTGATGGTAGAACCTTCCTGAATATAATTCCTTTGCACTTCACCTCTGAAATTCATTGCTCCATAGCCCAAATAACATATCCCATGCTTATTCTGTGCCCACCTGGCCTTGTCAGCATCAGCTATCGTTATTTGACCGGAGTTCGCCCTGACCAAAAATCCGGCCTGGCCGGTGCCGGTGCTGCCAAACAGCTTGGCTTCGGCTTTTCGTAAGGCAGGTATATTTAGAGCCAAATTCCCGGGAGCGGTGGCCCGGTACCAAAAGCGCAGCGCCCCCAATAAGGAAGGAATTCTGAATTCAGCCTGCTGTTGACTGTTGCCGGCCATGAACATAGGAGTTGTCACTTTAAATATGGTTTCAATTTTCTTCGCTCTTTTCATAGGGAATCACCTCTTTTGCTTTTAAGGTATTGGTTTCATAAACTGCTGTCTTATTGCCAAGAATATCATCATCAGTGCCAATAAGCATGGTAACCTAGTCATAAATTTAACTCTTTTTAAAAGCATCTAACCGATATCGTCTGTCCTCAAAGCAAAATACGGCGCCAATTCCGCAATCAGCACGCTACGCTCAACTCGGCAGTCGGGAAATTCTAACCATTCATGCATTTTTCCATAAATACTGGTCATTTGATTGACCACCGTACGTTCTTGCTTATGCAGATATCCAGCGATCATGGCATTGTCCCATCCCTGGCAAGCCAATTGGGCTACCTGGCGTTCGGCCTTGGATAACCAGTGTTCAACAAATTCCCTCCTGCGCCGCATCCTCTTGTTATCGATCAGTTTTTCCTGCCAGCGTATCAGATCCAGCGGAGAGGCAAACTCTTCCATTCCCAACAGCAATGAGGATTCTTCCCATCTCACTACAGGAACTTCGATAAGCAAATGGCTGTTAAGATTACTTATATGCATGTCTTGACTATTCCCTGGCTTCCAGCCTTCAGTGATCAGATACCACAATCGGTCCTCCGCTCTGAAAAGTATTTGTGCTACCACCATTGCCATAATACCCATTACCTTTCGGCCTCCGGATACAGACAGATGAATTTTTGCGCCTTTTTGCTTGTAATCTTTTATGACTTTATAAATAATTTTAAGCATGCTATTAACGTCATTGGCAGTGCGAAAATCATCCAGGGCAGTCTTTTCTCCGGTAATCAAAACCGACCTTAAAATGATTTTGGGGTAAAATTCCGATTCTATTTCACGTTGTATTTTCTCTATTCCACCCATTACCAATGGAGATTGAGTATAGAACAATACTACTTCATCAATATTACATCCTTTTAATAGAAGTGAGTCTAACACCAAGGTAATAACCTGTGGCTCCGTACCAACAGTTGCAATTAATATTTCCTGTTCCCCAAAAGCATTCATGCAATTCACCATCCAAATGAACATTAAATCAGTAAATTTACATATCATTTCCACATAATGTGTTAAAACTGTTTTAATGTGAAAGGAAGGGGTCTCTTTTAACACACATGGCTCAGGACAAAAAATGTACCTTTTTTCGGAAAAAACTTCTACTTGTAGTTAGCGAGGAAAATATGACAATCACCAAAACGCTGTTTTTCTCGTAGCTGAGGTGCTCATCCATCTCGGCCTCAAGCATCTTTTCCAGAACACCGGCAAACAAATTCTTGAGTTTCGCCGTCAAATCAGTGGGGGTTGAAGGTCTACAAACTTTTTATGCAGGTATTAGTTTAATTCCTCTAAAGGGCCCACATCGGAATAAGAAACAAAGAACTTTCTAACCGCCTCTTGCCCGCTTTCTCGACTTCACCTTTCTCATTGCCTTTACCCGGTCTACAGAAGTTGGCCTGATAAAGGTAATGGGTTCTAAGGGCTATGAATTGTTCCTGTTCTTCCCGCTTACTGCCCTGCATTATCTTTTTTTACTTACGAACAATACAGTTCCATTCATAGCCTTTGAATAAATCTCTTACAAGGAAAACTTCCCCTTGATTTCAGTTCTCTGTTTCTTTAATTGCATTATTTAAAAGTTCATTAACATCCGGCATCAAAGAACCTCCATATAATATCAATGAAAACAACATTGTTGAATATATAAATTATATCAACAATATGGATTTATTTCCATAAAGAAGAGAACATAAGCGCAAACCTATGTCCTCTTGTTCATCAGTTTTATTACTACTAAACCTGTACTTTTAGCTCTTGCCGGTATTGGGCATAATGGTCGCTTAATACATACTCAATAACCCATACTTTAGGTATCCTATAGGCACTGCGGATAAAAAAGTACTTTATATGGTTCCCATGCAAAATCTTTCGTGCCGTGGTTTCTCCAATGCCGCCCAACATAGCTCTGAATTCATCCAATGTAACGACATCAGGATACGGCTCAAAAAGCTGCTCGTAATATTCTTGATTTTCACAGTCATCAACTCCTGAAAAGATTTGTCAATGGTAGGATGACTGTTACAATATTGGTTTTTGATTAATACACGTTCGACGTTC
>NZ_MVQM01000132.1:0-7635 GCF_002067195.1 Pelotomaculum sp. PtaB.Bin117
GATTTTTAAAACACACCTGTCCGAAACAAAGGGTATTTGAAAACTGCTACTGTCTATTCTATAGGGTGCATTTTAGTATAAAGAAATTATTGGGAATAACGGGGAATTTCATTCACTGCTGGATCATTTGTCTCTTCTAAAAGTAGACAACAGGGAAGGTATCGGTGAAATCAGCGCCAAAATCCGCAAGGTCATCGAAGAAATCACTATTCCACAAGGCATCGCTAAGGAGATTACCCCTCATCTTGACCAACTTGGTGAAAAAAATGCCTACGCCGTACGTTCCAGCGCCACAGCGGAGGATCTGCCCACGGCCTCCTTTGCGGGACAACAGGATACGTATCTAAACATCATCGGAAAGGACGCCATCCTGAGCCATATCAGCAAGTGCTGGGCATCGCTGTTTACCGACCGTGCCGTGACCTACCGCATCCAAAACAGCTTCGATCACCGTAAGGTCCAGCTGTCTGTGGTCATCCAGCGGATGGTTTTCCCGGAGGCGGCAGGGATCATGTTCACTGCCGACCCCATCACTTCCAACAGGAAGCTTGCATCCATCGATGCAAGCTTTGGGCTCGGTGAAGCTCTGGTCTCCGGACTGGTAAACGCAGATATCTATAAGGTACGTGACGGCAGAATCGTGGATAAGAAGATATCCACTAAGAAGCTGGCTATCTATGCCTTAAAAGAAGGAGGAACAGAGGAGAAGAAGATCGAAGACGAACGTCAGAATAGGCAGACGCTGACAGACGAACAGATTTTACAGCTTGAACGCATGGGCAGAACGATCGAGGCCTATTTGGGCCGTCCGCAGGATATCGAGTGGTGCCTGTATGAAAATAAATTCTTTATCGTCCAGAGCCGCCCCATCACCACCCTTTACCCCATACCGGACGCACAGGATGGGAAAAACCATGTGTATATGTCTTTCGGCCATCAGCAGATGATGACCGATGCCATGAAACCATTGGGGTTATCCTTTTTTAAGCTATTGTCTGACGAGTTTCCCCTAATTCAGGCCGGCGGAAGGTTGTTCATCGATCTGGCGCACGATTTGGCTTCTCCCACGGGACAAAAGATTGTACTCATGGCTGCGGGCAAAGTCGATCCTCTCATGGATAACGCAATCAAGAGCTTAATGAAGCGAAAAGCCTTTATGAAATCATTGTCCCGCGGTAAAAGAGCCTTCAGTATGGGTTCAGGGTATTTCTCATGGGCGCTGCCCGTTCAGTTTATCAAGATATACCGCAGCAACGACGGAAGACTCGTTCAAGCTCTGATATCCCGGAATGAGGCGTCTATCAGAGACCTGCGGCAAGGGATTGCAAACCTGTCCGGTGACGAACTGTTTGCCTTTATTATAGAGGCTCATAAGCAATTAAAAGAAGCCATGTATAACCCACAAGGTATGGCGGCGATTTATGTCGGAGTATATGCAGTGAGTTGGCTTAATAAGAAAATGAAAAAGTGGCTGGGTGAAAAGAGCGCGGCAGATTCCCTTTCCCAATCGGTAGTGGACAACGTTACATCTGAAATGGGGCTTAAGCTGTTGGATGTAGCGGACGTCGTCCGGCAATATCCGGCGGTGATGGAGTATTTCAGACACGCCAATGACGCGACTTTTTTTGAAGACTTAGCCAAGTTGGAAGGCGGCAATGCTGTCAGTCAAGCCATACGGACGTATCTTGAAAAATACGGCATGCGTTGTTCCGGCGAGATTGATATTACCAGGCCCCGCTTCAGCGAACAGCCGACCGCCCTCGTCCCCATGATTCTCAGCAACATCAAAAACTTTGAGCCGGGTGCTCATAACGTTATATTTGAGCAGGGCCTGCGGGAAGCGAAGCAGAAGGAAGAAGATCTCCTAACCCGCTTGGAACAGCTGCCCGGTGGAAAACAAAAGGCCGAAAAGACAAGGAAGATGATCAGCCGGTTGCGCAATTTCACCGGCTACCGGGAATACCCAAAGTACTTGATGATTGGGCGTTACTGGATCATCAAGCAGGCCCTGCTGAAGGAGGCCGTTAAGCTCGTGCAAAAGGGGGTTATCCGGGAGAAGGAGGATATCTACTATCTGTCTTTTGAGGAACTCCGGGAGGCCGTTCGTACAAACCGGCTGGATTACAGCATCATAAGGTCGCGAAAAGAGGAATACGAGGTCTATGAAAAATTAACACCTCCCCGTATAATGACCTCTGAGGGCGAGGTTATATCCGGTGAATACAATACCGGTAACATCCCGAAAGGTGCTTTGGCGGGCATACCTGCTTCATCCGGAACCGTTGAAGGCCGGGCACGGGTCATTCTAAGAATGGAGGATGCCGATATAGAGGAAGGCGATATTTTGGTCACTACATTTACCGACCCCAGTTGGACACCGGTGTTTGTATCCATAAAAGGCTTAGTGTCGGAAGTGGGTGGGATGATGACCCACGGTTCTGTAGTTGCCAGAGAATACGGCTTGCCTGCAGTTGTAGGCGTGGAAAACGCTACCAGGCTGATTAAAGACGGACAGCGGATCCGGATAAACGGAGCGGAAGGGTATGTAGAAATACTTTAAAGTGTTGGGAGGATATTTTAGAGTCCAAGAATCTCGGAAGAAAGGATGGAATAAATGAACGCTGGAAGCGGTCGATATTTTACAATCGGGCGCTTCCAAAACAGCGTTTAGCAAACAATATTTATTGCCAAGGTTATGATGTGACGCTTGTTTTTTTGGCAAGCAAGAACTAAAAACAAATTAGATACTTATATTTAAGGGCCGACCATATGTCCAGCCTATCCGCCAAATAAGAAATCTGATCAAAAAATGGGCAATGCCATTATTGGCATGCCCATATAGCACTTGAAACAGGAACAACGCTCGCTGCCCATTATTTAACTGCATAATGGCCTGTGACTTTTTCCCCAGGTCTTTCCCTCGTACTTTCCTGATGATCGGCCCGACACATATCCATAGGGTCTTTTCATCATCAAGCATGTCGAGTTCTTGCCGTTTCATGTTTATCTTCTTATAATGACATTAATTATACCATAGGCCTGATACAACATATATAAAAGGGTTCCGATAGAAGATAAATCGTACAATCTTTGGCTATTCATATTTTATTATTTAGGCCCTTTGAAATTTCATTTTTATTAGATTCAAATCTGCCCCAATAATTTTGATTTTACTTAAATCTGATATACCCAAACCCTCTCTGGACGCAAGCTGGACATGGGGTACTTCATTCACCGTAAAACCCATAAAACTTAATGCTACCGTATCTACGGCAACAGGATCTATTCCCGCCATCACAACATTGGATTGAATAGGTCTGACCTTCAAAGGTCCATAGCCCTCCCCTCCTATAATCCCATCTATTACCACAAAATCCGGTTTCCTTATCTTATTCAGATCAACGATTACTTCTTTAAGTCCCATAAGATGAAGCTTTTCCTTATAGTCTTCACCATAATACTCTGCGCCATAAAATTTGGTTGGAGGCACCCCCATGGAATTTTTAAGGCTTAATGAAACAGCAGCATCATATTCAAAATGTGTCTTTAATTTTGCAGCTCCAATCACAACATCCGCATCCATATATAATTTAGGGATAAACAATGCTTCCTTGGTTAAACTATTTTTTGCTCTAAGTTTATAACAGCTTTCTTCATCGCATTCATTCATATCAAACAAAATAGCACCAGATATTTTGTGATAATTTACCAAGTCAAATATATTACCAAAAGGTGTTGCCTCTGCTATAACTATTTTTCCTGCACCACATTCTTTTACTATATTAACTATTTCTTGCACAACTCTATAATCAGTGACTATGCCTTCTTCCGGCAACGATTGCTTTACCAGGTTAGGCTTAATTACTACAGTATCGTTTTCTTTAATAATGCCTCTGAGTCCGCCTGCATTTTCAATAGCTCTTCTCGTCACATCGGAGTGATAACTGCCCAGGCCGATACCTACAATAGATTCCAAACCACCTGTTACAGGTGGCGAAATTAAATTTTCCATATTACATCTCCATCCCTACTAAAAAATTCTTATTATATTTTATTTAATAGTAAAATATGTAAATGCATTATTACCCTATGATTTATAGATGAACCGCCATACCTTTCCATGTTATATACTACTAAAGACAAAGACTTTATGTGCTAAATATCAATAGAGACTCTCATTTGCTTTGATGTTATTTCATATTTTGGGGCTAAACACAACTTAATATTTCCTGTAAAGTGTCAACTCAAATAACGTTCAGGACAAAACGCTAATTAATATGACCGTATATGCCCTGTCATAGTATATATAACATAGCAAAAAAGTAGCAAGCCGCATGGTTAAGCCACTTTCCTCTAATTTTTGACAAGTTAAAACCAAAAATCAGAGGAGGCGAATACCCCACAAAGGCTGATACCATGCGGGTTTAACCACATGGCATCTTTTACTAACTAAAATTTCTGCAAAGTTAGGTGAATATAGATGCCCCCGTTACCGGGCGCAAAACAAAAGAATAACGCTGAACCCATGTCGTTTGGGTCCAACGTCACGCTGGCAGTAGTGGTAAAAATGGACATTTCAATTTTGATTGATTCTAATCAGCTTTATGGTGCGAAAGCTGATTAAGTATGCAAATCCGCTATACGCTTTCTATATGTACAGCTTCTTAAGCAAAGCAAACGGTGGATCGCCTGCAAACGTTGGTTGATCCATTCACGGCTGTATCCCTTTTTTCAGGTATGTATCAAGTGCGCGGTCAACGGTCAGTTCCTGGTCGATTGTTTCTTGGATTTTGCGTTTTTAATGATCAATAGCTTTCGTTGAAAGGCAGAGAATTCTTTGCAAAATTAGCTCCAATCAGAAGACAAAAGAAAGTCGCGGATGTTTCTGTGCTTGATACCGTTGCGGCTTATATCCAACTTGTCAAGTGATGTGACACAAAATAGAATAAAAACAAGCTGCTCTACAACTAACAGCTATAAGACAGTTTACCATAAGAATTGTTATAGTGCATTCTAATAACAAGAATAGGTACCATATACATACCCTAATTTCTAACGTTGCTTTTTTTACCCCTAATGTTTTCATCATCCCAACTGCAACCAAAAGTATAAGGAATGAATAATCGGACATTGATATTTGAAAACTAAGGAACGTCGCTATCCGGGTCATTATAGGGGGACTGAAAAACATACCGATGCCCCAAAATAGATAATATGTCCCAGAAAAGAATATTTTCCGGATATTTGTTAGCAAGGTGCTAGCATCGGCCTCTTAAAACTGGCTTTTTGAATATCGTATTGTAACAACAAGAACCCTTTTTTTCGCTTCAGCAACACGGTATACTACAGTAAAATTACCTACGAAAAGCTGGCGATATCCCTTATTGGTATAAGCACCTGTTTTTCTTAACGCTCCGCGCTGAGGCATACTTTCCAAGCTGAAAATAGCTTCTTCAAGCGAGTCAACCAATTTAGCAGCGATGCCTGGCTCTATCAGCGTTTCAGCGATGTAGGTATATATGCCATCCAAATCGCGGTATGCACGAGGCAGTAATTTTACTGAATATTTATTTTCCAAAATGCTTCCTCTTTAAGCGCGACAAAGCTTCCCTTGCATCTATAAGCTGATCCTCGGCAGTATACTCGGCTTCGGCTTCCGCAATAGCTGCGTCGAGTTCACGATCCTCCAGCATGGAATCAAAGGTTTCAATGCTCATAACAACTAAATCACCGTAGCCGTTTTTTGTTATGAATATAGGTTCTTTCTTGGCATGGGCCAAGTCAGAAATTTCATTGGTATTTCTCAAATCAGTTATCGGTCTTATTTGGGGCATGATTGTTTCCTCCCTTCATGTACATCATTATAGCATTATTGTGTACAATTTGCAAGAATTTATTTCATGCTGCTCGTTCTGTAGTCTATAGCTAGAATGCGGTTGTTCTCGTAAAAACGTATTCCGCGCCGGGGAAACGGATCAGGTTATATTCCGCTTCCGTTCATTGTCCCGCAACCGGCCATCGCCCCACCGTTCTTGCTAAGCAGGAGGAAGACCGGCGTAAAAACGGTAGCAGCAAGAGTGCCTGTACCAGAATAAACAGCAGGAATACGACCGCAAGTACAACGAGAAACGCAAGACAGAGCGGCAAGCCGCCGCCCTCGCTACCGAAAGCGCCCCTGTCGCGTCCTAACCCGCGCACTCTCACCCTGTTGTGGCACACCAGATAAATTCTGCATATGGCATTAACTTCCTGTCGCTACATGAATATAATTATAGTAGCGACAGGAAGGAGGGCTGATATGTCGCAAAAGAAAACAGGTCGTCCAGTATCACCCAATTCCAAACACACAATGTTCCGCGTGCGTCTCGATAACAGGTCAATAGAAAAACTTGATGAATGCGCGAAAAAAATGAACACGACCCGTTCTGATGTTGTGCGAAAAGGAATTGATAAAGTACACGACGACCTTAACAAAAAATGAAAGGAAGCGGCGCGCACCCTTGAAAGCAATACGCCACTTCCCAGCCGACAAATGCCGGATGACACTTGCAGCGTAAATATTATACCATGCGCGGCAATTCCATTCAAGGCATTGTGGAAAGCAACAATGAAAGGATGGTTTTCATGCAAAGCATTTTAGAAGAATTGTACTGCGGCAATATCCAGACGGATTCCAGAAGGTACGAACAGAATTCCCCCTTTGTGCAGACCGCACGTTTGAAGCATGATAACTTGGAAAAGCTCACGTCGGCACTGGACGATTGTGAGCGGTTTCAGGAAATGTCAAGCCTGCACATGCAGCTTTCCAGTGCCGAGGAAGATAATCTTTTCTCCTATGCGTTCACCCTTGGCATGTTGTTGACTATGGACCTAATGAAAGAAGCGGAGGGAATTATCAATGGCTAAAAACCTCCTGCAACAGCTTTATGACGGGGAGATTTACCCCAGAGAAGTGATTACATGCGAAGGCCCGAAATACAGGGAGCTTACCCGTAAAATCATTGACGAAACAGAGTATTTCAAAAAAATACTTTTACCGGAGGATTGGAAGCGCTTTGAAAAGCTGGACGATATGAAATTTGAAAGGTCGTCAGATTACACCTTTGCAAACTTTACTTACGGTTTCCAGCTTGGCGTGGGCTTGATAGTTGAGGCTCTTGCCAACGGCGGCAAGCTTGTCCGAAACAACGGATAATTCACATACGGGAAAAGAGGATTGCCGAGCGCGGCAGTCCTCTTTTTCATTCCGCTTCACCTACCCAGCAGTCAAGGATCGGGTAATAGTATTTTCCTTGTGCTAGGAATCAGGCATGGGAGACGAGCATTTCTGTTGTACCGCCTACACAGAAATCATTCAGTATAATAACTTCGTTTGTTCCCATAAGAGCGCTCCTTCTTGTACCGATGGATACTATAAAAAAGACAAGCCCACTTTTAACTAAGTTAAAAATAGGTTTGTCTACTTGGCGGAAGCGGTGGGATTCGAACCCACGAGCCCTTGCGGACTACCTGATTTCGAGTCTAGCCGCCTAAGTATACTTTAACGGTAGATGGAAGTCAATAATGTGTACCCTTTGTCAAGGACAATTTGGGTTTTTGGTATTCCAATTAAATAGGTATTTATGTTATACTAAC
>NZ_MVQM01000133.1:0-4516 GCF_002067195.1 Pelotomaculum sp. PtaB.Bin117
AGTGCTGTATTTGGTGGCCATTTTTGCTGCATTTTTAGTGGCCGTTTTTGCTGCATTTTATTATACCGCTAACAAATTTTTGATAATCCATGTCGAAATGCGGTGCAATTAAATAAAAATAATGTCGTTTATTCTATAATTTTAAGCTATTGCCAGGTATTGTCTGGGAAGCATATCATTAAAACTGCTCTTGCAGCTGAGCTTCATTCAGAAAAAAAATGCAAAAAGAGAAAATATGAGGATTGACTTACTGGTGATAATGAGGGAGAATAATAATTAATTACACATTGTATATGATTATAAATCGTATACAATTATAAATTGTTACTCAATATTGCATATCTGAATTCAACATAAATGGGAGGTGAAGCGATGGAGCCAGGGGATATGCTGGTTGAAAGCAGAATGGAGAGGAAAAAAAGGGAGACGCGGCAGAAAATCATTAAAGTGGCCATGGATTTATTTCAAAAACAGGGTTTCTATGATACAACGATGGAGCAGATTGCCGAAGTAGCGGATATCGCCAGGAAAACCTTGTATAATCACTTTCCCGTTAAAGAGGCTATTGTTGACGAATATGTTAGAGGTGTTTCCAAGGAGTTTGCTCAGGAGATTATTGATTCTGTTAAAAACCTGCCGGACACAAAGGCGCGCTTATTGGCGGCGCTGGATAAGGCTTATGCATGGGTGGAAATCAACCCGGAGATTACAGGCATATGTCTGGGATATCGTTTTAAAAACATGTGCCATGGGTCTGCCTATAATGAGGGTGAAACCGGCACTCAGCGCATTATGGCTGAGATTATCAGGTATGGCCAGGAGACGGGGGAGATCAGGCGGGATATCTCAATAAAGCTGCTGGTATTGCAGCTGGATATACTGCGCGGCACGGTCGTCATGGACTGGCTGGGCGATAAATCTAAGTATAAATTACGTAAGGAGATCGCCAAAATAGTAGATTTGTTTATCTATGGGGCGGTTGACAGGCAAGAAAGCCAAGCAAAAGCAGGAGGAGCAATTACAGAAGAATAAAAGGAAATTTTGTTGAAAGGAAGAGAGTGTGCATGGAGAAGAATAGCGGAATGTTCTTTTTCACTTGGTCCGAAGCGCTTCAAGCCGGGATAAAGTCAGCCGGGGGGAAGGGGTGGAACCTGGGCAGGCTTGAGCAGTATGGATTCAAGATTCCCGCCGGAGGTGTCCTCGCGGCCGAGGCATACCAGTGTTTTATCGAAGAAAACAACTTGCTTGAAGATACGGGAAGAATAGGCCAAAGTGTAAACATAGGCAACATTGGGGAGAAGGAGATTGAGCAAAAGCTTTTGCCGCTCAGGGAAAAAATCAAGTCCGCGCACATTTCTTCCAATATCAGGGATAAACTGGTTTCTTGCCTGAAAGCCGCTGGTATACTTGACAAGCCAATTGCCGTCAGGTCATCGGCTTCTGCCGAAGACTCCGCTCAAGCCTCTTTTGCCGGCATCCACGAATCGTTCTTAAATGTCCGGGGCGTGGATAATATTCTATCAGCTATTAAAGGGTGCTACGCCTCCTTATGGACGCCCAGGGCCGTGGCTTACCGGCGGAAAATGGGTGTTAAAGACGCGGAAGTGGGCCAAGCTGTGGTAATAATGGAGATGGTGGCAGCCCGGGCAGCCGGGGTGGCCTTTACCTGCGATCCCCAGACCGGCCGTGAAGATATATTCGTGGTTAACGCGAACTTCGGGCTAGGCGAGTCGGTGGTGAACGGCGCGATAGAGCCTGACACCTATTGTCTTGATGTGTCGGCCTTTAGCGCAGTGCCTGGTCTTAAAGCAAAAAAAATCGGAGCCAAGCAAGGGATGACAGTGGCCGCCGCAAGCGGTGGCACTCATTTTGTGTCATATGATAATCTAGCTTCACAGCAAGTGCTGCCGGATAATGATATTGAAAAACTGGGTTTGCTGCTGATGCGAGTATTCGAGTCCCTGGGCGAATGTGAAGAGCACCAGGACATGGAATGGGCTTTTGATGGGCGGGATTTCGTATTGCTGCAGGCACGGCCGGTGACAGCGCTGCCTTGCTATACATTTGAGGCTATAAAAGACAAGCCCCGGATATGGTCCAACGGGAACTACCGGGATGCCGTCCCCATGGTCATCAGTCCCTTGCACCGCCGGGTAATGAAGAAAAGTATCGATACTATTCAGTTTACTTCTTTCTCAGAATCAGGCTATCCCATGCCGGAGGGTTTTCAATTTTCCCGGTTGCTGAAGGGCAGGTTGTACTGCGACATGTCCGCCCTGCAGTGGGCCCACTATGATTCAACCGGCACGCTGCCGAAAGATTTTAACCCCTTCTGGGGAGGACATCAGCCCGAGATAGAAATAGAAGACACCGACCCCTTTAAGGGTGAGATTGGCCTGGCCAGACAAAGCCGCATAATGAAAGGCGCCTCTCTCATTATGGAGGCGTCCGCCAATGCCGCCAGCACTTTTGCTGAATTTACCCGCTCCGTTGAATCCCTGATTGGAGATGGATTTGACCGGATTCCCGACCAGGATTTCATTGATAAATATAATGAACTGGGCCAGATCGTTAAGGAGTACTGCGAGAAATTCACTTCCTTAAGCGGTGTCGGCACTTGGCCGCTGGTGTTGTTGCTGCAAAAACTGTCTGGATATTTGGGGCCGAGAGTGATGATCGTATTGAATGGCTTAATGGTGGGAGGGAAATCGGCAATAACCAGCGCCGACCACGGATACCGCCTGATAGAACTGGCCGAGTTGGCCCGTCGGGATAAAGCAGCGGTTCAATATTTAACCGGAAACCACTTTAACCCCTGTTCCTGTTCCTGGGAGGAATATCTGCCGGAAAGCTCTCCTTTTAAGCAGGAATTCCGGAATTTCATTAAGGAATACGGGCACCGGTGCGTTTACGAGCTTGATATCGCAAACCCCAGATGGGAGGAAGACCCTTCGTATCTGATGGATATCATTAAGAGCATCATGGCGACCGCGAATCCCGAACAATGGAAAACCAGGCAGAGGGAGAAGTTTAATCAGGCCTGGGCGGAAGTAGCGGAAAAAATACCTTCTGAGGAGCATGCCGGGATCCAAAAAGGGATCAAGGATGCGCAAGACGGGGCGGCGGTGCGCGAAATGACCAAATCGGTTATGGTTATGGCCTTGAAAGCTTATCGTTTGATGGCTCTCGAATTGGGCGATCGTTTTACCCAACGCGGCATTATTGAGAAGCCGGATGATATCTTTTACTGCTCCTGGTCAGATTTGTTTTCCATACTATATGGAAATTGGCATGGCGACGGGCTACGGAACCTGGTAGCGGCGCGAAAAGCAAGTCAGAGGGAAAAAGAGGCGCTATCGCCGCCTGACGTTATCTTAGGAGAAAAACCTGTTTTTTCGGAACCTGTAGACTTAGGTTCCGGTGATTTCTTGCCGGGGGTAGGGGCTGCCGCGGGAAAAGCTTCCGGCGTTGCCCGGCTGATCAGACATCCGGGAGAAGGAAACAGGCTGCGGCCGGGAGATGTCCTGGTAGCGCCGTCCACAGACCCGGGCTGGACGCCGCTTTTTTTAAAAGCCTGCGCCGTTGTCATGGAAACGGGAGGATTCCTGTCTCACGGGTCCATTGTGGCGCGGGAATACGGTGTCCCCGCCGTGGTGAACGTGCCGGGCGCCATGCAAATCATTAAGGAGGGTCGAAAAATAGTTGTAGATGGGGATAAAGGAAAAGTATTTTTCTAGGGGAAATAATGGGAAATAATGGGGTCAGCCCTTGACATTGGACAGCTTTTTAGGTTGGCGTCATTATATTTAATTATAAGGGTTCTACAGGAGGAACCCCTATGCATCAACAATTAATAATGAACATCATTGACTTCTTTACTCCTCAATCCAAAGTCGTTTTCTATACAAAAATCTTTGATTCTCTTGACCTCTCATGCTTTCCTGATAAAGTTAATTTAAGTATTTCCGGGCCGGATGGCTTTTCTCGCCATGCTCTCTTCAGAGCTTTTATAGTCATGAAGTGTGAGAAGTTTTCTGAAATAACTCAGCTCCAGGAATATCTCTTTAACAACCAAATTATCGCTCACACCTGTGGCTTTGATATTACCAAGAAGTTACCTTCTTACTGGACTTACAGGCGTTTTATCAAAAACACTGCCCTCAAATGGTTTGCTGCCGTTATGAGGTCTCAAGTTAAATCTCTTGTTTCCCTTGGTTTTATTGATGGCAGCTTTGTTTCTCTTGATTCCACTTCTATTAAGGCTAATACTTCAAAGAATAATTCGAAGTCTTTTGATAAAACACGTTTTGATAAGTCTATTCAGCCAGTGTCTGATAAGGATTGTAAACTCGGTGTCAGGTCTGCAAGCAATGCCTATAACGAGAAAAACTACGAGTTTTACTGGGGTTACAAGAACCATATCCTTGTGGATGCTATCTCGGGTTTACCTATCGCTGAAATTACTACTACTGCCAACGTTACCGATGGTGAAATTGCCATTCCTCTACTCAGGGAT
>NZ_MVQM01000134.1:0-47118 GCF_002067195.1 Pelotomaculum sp. PtaB.Bin117
CGCGTCAGTAACGTGCCGGTCACGCATGATCCACTCGTACCCCCTGAACATGGTGCCGCTTGCGTTTGCTTCTGTCACCCGCCCGTTTTCAAGCATTACGTCAACGGATAACAGTCCGCTCAAGCGGGTGACGGGGCTAAACATAACTCGCTGTTTGCTCATACTTTATCTCCTCCCTGGCTCGAAGTGTTTTTACCGCCATCTTGACCTTTGCTTTTTTCAGGCATTGGAGTGAAAAACGGCGAAGAGCCGTCCGGGAAATCCTCATTGGTGCAGCCAATGCAGGGGGTATTGGACTTGACCGGCCAGCTTACATGATTTATCCACTGCCTGTAAGGGCAGTCGGCGCCCGTACGGGGACCCATACACCCGAGTGAAAACATGCATTCGATGTCACCAAGCTTTTTAGCGAAATCATTATTATCAAAGTAAGAGCGCCGCTGGCAGTGCCTGTGCACCGTAAAACCGTAAAACAGGTCAGCGCGGCCTGACTTGTAAAGAAGAAAACCTTTTTCGTACTGGAACCATTGGACTATAACCTTCATAAAATTCATAAAGCAAAGTAATAAACGGAGGCTAAAGGGATGAGCTTTAATCAAAAAGATTGGCTTAAGAATGCCCTTGATCTTTATGAAAAAGCCAAAGACACGGGCCTTATTAACAATTGGGGCACAGATGATCTTAATTCACTGAGGGAGATGGCCGATAAATTTAATAACCTCACCGGAATGAGCCCTGTACAACCCGATAAAGGTGAACAAATTCAAAAAGAAGCCGTGTCAAAGGAGGAAGAAACAGAAAGCGAGAGTTTCTGGAAGCAGGAGTCAGTCTCGCCACATAGTGGCGCTTTCGCTTCAGGCGCAACGAAGAATAGCTTTACCCCACCTATTTCCATATATGAAACAGTTAAGGAAGTAAGCATTCAGGCTATTCTTCCCGGCATTGTTTCCAAGGACGATTTAAATATACTCTTATCCCAGGAAGCGATGGAACTGTCCGGCGCCAGGACTGCCGTCAGGTTTTTAGAAAGCAAAAAAACAAATGATAACTTTTATAGAATTGTGCGCCTCCCGGCACCGGTAGAACCCTCAGGAGCAACTGCCAGTTATCGGAACGGTTTCCTATATATTCGTGTTCCCAAAAAGAATTACCCTTCCCCCATAAAAATTATGGTTAAGTTTGAGTAACCTTGAAATACGTGCCTTGTAACCAGGGCCGAGTTAAATCATTGGATACCTACTGTAAGCGACCAGTATGTCGTCCTGGAACATTACTTCCTGCAGTTCTGCCTTTAAAGGGTCTATAATCATTTTTTGGACGTAAAGGTTTGGAGCGTTTACAACCAGGAGGCGCAGCGGCGCGCTGACACGCCTCGACATTCTAACTCTTTTACTCCTTCAAACCAGGTGGCGTTACTGAAGGATGTTTCACTGGCGGAGTCGGTTCGACTAAACTTAATTGTACCCATGATGGGCGGGGAGTTATAGCCGAGCGTTTTCTTTTTAACACTGCTTTATCATGTTACGAGCATGTGCGCGATTATTTTTATTAAGGGGTGAACCAACGGACCATTAGCTGGCTCATAGTAAGAGCGCTTCCATATCTTTGTCCCTTGTGACCATCTCTTATACGACGTAAAGAACCCGGCTAATGCCGGGCTAAAATACCATTGTTTTATTATGCGTTCACCTCGCCACGCGCAATTCGGCGGCGGGTTTGCCCAAATGCCGCGTTGCCCCTTTTGCGCTTCAACCTGCAACGTCTCAAATTCATTGGCGTGGGTAGTGTTCGGCTTGATTGACATTACCCGGGCATAACCTTCCTTCATGAGTCTTGCGTTTACAAATGTTCCATCTTCAAGGTAGACGTAAGCAAGCGTACGACCGTACTTATCATACCTTTCCTGATCACAGAGCAGTCTCACCTTCTGTCCCTGCAGTAGCGACCTGGTGTAGTTGCATGCATCTTCGCCGAATTCCCTTTTTACAAGCTTCAGGGGCATCAACTCCAACAAGCCTGACCTATGTAAGTTCCTGTGGCGATGAATCAAGCCTGACGGTTATTGTGTCACTGTCATAAACAGATACACATCTGCCACCAAACTGTTCCTGAACAAGAGTTTCCGCTGCGGGCTGTAGCGGTTCAGGCTGCAGCGCCGGCGTAACTTCTTTTTCAGCAACCGGGCCGACTTCGACAGGCGTGCTTTGAACCTCCGAAGACCGCTCTTTATCGTTAACTGCTGGTTCAGTTTCTGCTGTCAGTATATCTGAATAGGGCACATCGCCCCTGGCCTCCCTGCAGGGTATCCTGCAGCTTATCAAGGGTATTCAATAATTATCGGCCATACGCTGAATTGGCGCTTTGGAGCCCTGGGCTTCTTCCACTATTTTGACGATCTGGGCCAGGGCGGTGTCCTTTCCGACCTTGGTTGCCTCAAACTTAAAAGTACCCAGCTTGTTTATTGTTGCACCGATCACTTCATCACCGGCCTTCTTATCCACCGGCACACTTTCCCCGGTAAGCATTGACTCGTCCACCGTGGGATAGCCTTCTTTCACTACACCGTCCACCGGTATTTTTTCACCGGGGCGAACCACGACAATGTCACTTACTTCAACCTCTTCCACGGGTATTTCTATTTCCCGGCTGTCCCTAACCACGTGAGCGTTTTTAGCCTGGAGCCCGATCAGCTTTTTAATTGCCTCGGAGGTCCTTCCCTTGGCAATGGTCTCCAAGGTTTTACCCAATAGGATCAGGGTAATGATAATGGCAGCGGTTTCGTAGTAAACCCCGGTCACCCCAATACGCCCGCCCCAAAAGGTAACTACGACACTATATAAGTAAGCGGCAGTAGTACCCAGGGCTACCAGCACCGACATGTTAGCGCTTCGCCCCCGCAGGACCACGTAAGCTTCCTTATAGAAATTGGCCCCTGCGATAAACTGGATCGGGGTAGCTACAGCAAATTGGAAATATGGATTCAAGAAAAAAGCCGGGATGGTGATATCCATCCTGGATGATCCTTTCTAAAAGTTCTTTAATATATTGATCGCCAATCCTTTGTTGATGATCACGGTAGGCGGCAATAGCAGCCCATTTTCATATATGTTCTAGCAACAGCAGCTTTTTCATTTTTTATTTCTCATTGATAAATAATTTGCCGTCGGTCCCTAATGTGGCCAGCAGGATTTTTTTGGGATCCTGCCCGCGCTCTTTAAGCTTCTCGTGAAGCCACTTTTCATCAAGCTCTATCTCTTTTAAATTTTCGCCCATAATGCTGCCGTCCATGACCAGCACGGTCGGGAGACCTTCGTACGGAGTGGAAATACCTAAATCGGCTGGAGTAACCGGGCGGTGCTGGGATTTTAATATGACGCTGAGCTTGCCGGAAGTCTCAAGCACAGCACTTTCCACATCACTAATTTCCACGATTCCTTTCTCTCTTAGCTGTCCTAAGATATCATCTATGTTGTAGCGTGCCTTTCTCATCTCCTTGCGCAGCAGCCGGTTGTTTTTTATTATTACCTGTGGGCTGCCACAGACGATACAGCGCAGGGGCCGGCTGAACAAGGTGGCATAGGACATGATTACTTCCAGCAAGCCCAGGGTGAGCAGAGGGATGATGCTGTGCCAAAGTGGCGTGCCGGTCACCTCCATCGGTATCACCGCCAGATCGGCGATAATTATTGCTACTACGAAATCAAAGGGGGAAAGCTGGCCGAGTTCCCGTTTGCCCATCAGCCTGATCATCAACAGGACTAGAAAGTAAACAAAAACAGTGCGGTAAACCTGTTCAAATAGCAAAAGCATCACCTGCCGTTAAGATCTAAACCGTACCGTTATGTTTTACCGGAACAGAAGATTTTTATTACAAATCGCTAAACAAGCACTCTATTTTGAGTTGGCCGGCCTGTTTCGTGGGCATATTTGTGCACGGGCTTTTCTATATTTGACCTAAAAAGTGGTGAAAGCTATAATAACTACAAGGGGGGAGGTTATTTATGGATAAAATAAATTCGGCTTACGAAAAAGCTTTGGAGCGCTTCCAACAAAGAAAGGCCGTACCCCAGTCGGAAATCGACAGGTTGGAATATGTGCCGGTTGGCAGCGCGATAGCTGCCAGCTTTCTCCGGGAGAAAAATTACGACATCATTGCTGAAATTAAAAAACATCCGGAAGACTTAAAAAAATACATATTGCTGGGTATTCAAGAGACCTTATTAAAAAATATCCTGCCGCCGTCCGATAAAACTATCCAGGAAAAAAATTATAAGGCGATTGAAGGTATTTATCAGATTAAAAGGGATAAGCAGGCGATAAATCAAACTTTGAGCGAGTTGGATTATTTGTTAAAATATTATGAACAAGCCTCGACCAAGGCATATAGTCAGTTTAAAGAAAATTTTGCCGCGAGGATTAACGCCAGAGTACAAGCAATGGATAAAACGGCAGCGGGGAGGATGAATATAGATCCAGAAAAACAGCCTGGCTTTCGTGAAGAATGGATGAAAGTACTCAACCGCTTAAACGCCCAGTATGATCAACTATTGAATGAAAAGAAGGAAATACTGCGAAAGTTAAACTAATGCAATAAGCACTGCCATTATTTGAACACACGAAAAACTATAACAAAATATAAAGTTGGGTGAATAAAATGGCTGTTGTCGATGTTAGTATAATACCCATTGGCACCCCGTCTGCAAGCCTGAGTGAATTTGTGGCCGGGTGCCTGGAAATCTTAAAGGATGCCCAGGGGGTCACCTACGAGCTCAACCCTATGGGCACTGTCATCGAGGGAGATCTGGACCGTATCCTGGAGGTAATCAGCCAGATGCACGAACACCCCTTTACAAGGGGAATCAATAGGGTAGTGACCACCATCCGCATCGACGACCGGCGGGACAAAATTCTAACCATGTCCGGAAAAGTTGCCGCTGTTGAGGCTAAGCTTAGAGGCAAAAGTTAAGCAAGGTTGAAATATTAATTTTTATTTCATTAATATTGCGGCGCTGTTGTCAATCGTCGATGATTGTATCTCGATATTGATGTAAATAGTTATCCAATTAAAATAAAATAGACTGATCACGAGGTTTATTACTTAAGAAAAAACTCTTGAATAAGGAGTTTAAAAGGTTATGAATGTGATTAAACAGGGACCGGTTACAAAAGGACAAAATTCCGGGGAGGATCAGTCGCTGTCTGAGGGCGTCGGCGGGCAACCGGAGGGAAGGTTGCGATTCTTGCTTTGCCGCACCTTGGATTGTATTATCGAGAAAGATATCCGATCTTGCTTTGAATGTGATGAATTTCCCTGCCAGAAGTTGCAGGAGTAATGATTGTTGAATCATCTTGCGATCGGTGTGTATTTGTTTGTCCGGGGAAGTGTCGTTAATCCGGGGCAATGTCGTTGAAAATGATCTAGATACTGTAGACAAGTGATTGACTGGCCGGGATAAAACGCACCCGTCTGTGCTAATGAAACCAGAAGTATTAAAAAGCTGACTTAGGACGAAAAAGTAAACGTGATTATATTTTAACTGGACAGATAGTCTCAAGACAGGGGTGGTGCTACGTTGGATTATTTCATTGAGCTGTTAAACAGCTTGAAGCGGAGAGTAGTTGCACCCATTTATATCTTCTACGGTGAAGAAACCTACCTGCAGGAGCAGGCTGTTTTTCATTTTAAAAATTCTTTGATTGGAGATAGCGCACCGGACCTGAACTACGACCTGATGGACGGTCAAGCGGTGACTCCGGCGGAAATTGCGGCGAGGGCGGAGACAGTTCCCTTTTTTGCCGATAGGCGTCTGGTGGTAGTGCGGGAAGCGGCTTTTTTTAAAACAGCCAGGCCGGGTACAGGGGAAAGCGAAGAGGTAAAAGAGGAAGTGAAAGCACCGGACAAAGAACGACCGCTGCTGGATTACCTTAAAAACCCACTCACCTCAACCTGTCTTGTTTTTACCATCAGGGGGCCAGTGGATAAACGCAAAAAAATATTTCAGTTGATCAGGAAAAACGGGCGGGCCATAGACTTTACCTACCTGAACAGAAGGGATCTTGGCCGCTGGCTGGAGCAGAAGGCAGTAGCGGCAAACAGGTGTTTTACGCCGGAGGCGGCGGCCGCCTTTTTGGATTCTGCCGGACCCTCGCTGCAAAAACTGGTGACTGAGCTGGACAAATTAATCAACTATACGGCAGGGTGCGAATTGATATCATGGGAAGATGTAACCAGGTTGTGTCAACCCAGGGCTGAGGATAATATATTTGTGATTGTAGATGCTCTGGGAAATAAGCGCTGCCGGGAAGCTCTAAGCGGGATCAAGGAAATACTGGCGGCAAAGGAACCTCCGCAGAGGTTGCTGGCTATGATCTCCAGGCAGTTTCGCCTGCTGTTGCAGGTGCAAGATATGATCGAGCGGGGTTACCCGGCCAGGGAAATTCCCGCACGGTTAAAAATGCCCCCCTATGTCTTCAACAAAATTGCTGCCCAGAGCAAGAATTTTGATCACAGCCGGCTGGCTGGCGCGCTGGAGGACTTGCAGGAACTGGATGTAGCTGTAAAATCCGGGCGGCAGCAGTTTTACCCGGCGCTGGAGACTTACTTGTTAAAGCTTTGTACTTAATTATAGAAGCGTGAAGCCCAAAATGGCATGGTTTCACTTGCCGTTCCTTGGCATTAAACATAATAACCACCCTTCCATATAAAGGGTGGTTTTTCTGGTCTTTAAGGTGTTAATCCAATTAACCTTTGAGATTGTTTAATTTTTTTGTCAGGCGTGATTTTTTACGAGCTGCTGCATTTTTATGTAAAATGCCTTTCGTAACGGCCTTGTCTAACGCTTGCACGGCAGTACGAAGCTTTTGGTCAGCTTCTTCCAGGTTGGCCGCACTCATGGCTCCTTCTAGTTTTCTGATTGCTGTCCGCAGGGCCGACTTGATCCGAACGTTTCTTAGTGTCTTGGTCCGGATGGTTTCAACCCTTTTTGCTGCTGATTTAATGTTTGGCATATTAGTCTCACCCCCTAACGGCAACAATTTTATCACGCGCTGTGAAATAATGCAAGCGCCACTGTATATACTTTTATTTTTCTGGTAAAGCTATTCCTAATTTAAAAAGATAGGGGGTGAATAAGATATGCAATGGCTTGGCCTTGTGATCAGGTTTGTTGTTTCAGCACTTGTTCTGATTGTAGTAAGCTGGCTCTCGCCCGGTTTTGTGGTGAGCGGGGGGTTCGTGGGCGCTTTAATTGCTGCAGTAGTTATTGCGGTATTGGGCTATATTGCTGAAGCTCTCCTGGGTGAACGCATTTCACCTCAGAACAGGGGGCTGGTGGGATTTATTACGGCTGCAGTTGTGATTTATCTGGCTCAGTTTATTATTCCCAACCTGCTCAGTGTAAGCCTAGTGGGCGCTTTGATTTCCGCCTTTGTGATCGGACTAATTGATGCTTTCGTACCGACTGTGATCCGCTGATCAGGGTAGTCCTCATAAACTCTTCCTCCAGGGCATAAAATTTTAGAGCAAAACTGGAGGGAGGGTTTTTTATGTATATGGCTCCCACCTGCCATGTTCGCCGCGTGAGCCGCGGACTGACTTGGCGGTTTTTTTCCAAAGCCGGTATCCTCTTGGGCCTGCTCTTAATCCTTGTTCAAGCAATGACCGGTTTTGAAATACTGGCCGCCTGCCAAAAGGCGGCCGGCAAAATTCCGGAAGTGATTATTTCTAAGCTATACCAGCATAAGCACCTGAGTATCTTGAATAGTACGATCCCGGTGCTTTGCTGGAGCAATGTCGTGCAGGATGCCCCGGGTGATTTGCCTGACCAAACTTACCTGAATTTTATTAGTGGCATTGTCCCGGTCAATCCATTCGACCCGTCCTCAGTGCTCATGTCGCAGGTGCCGGTTTTGGCTCTAAAATCTCGGCCGGAAGCGGTTGCGGTTAGCAGGTCAGGTGCAGCTCAGCCGGTCGATACAGCCCCGCTGGCTCTAGCTTCATCATTGCCCGGGGAAACCCTGGTGCTGATCTATAACACTCATTCTGGAGAGACCTACAGCTTGACCGACCGAGTGGAGAGGCTTGACGGCGGGCAAGGCGGGGTGGTCACTGCAGCAGCCGCACTGCAGGAGGCGCTAGAAAGCAAACAAGGGATAAAGGTAGCGCGTTCAGACCGGATTCATGATCTGGAATACAACACTTCCTACCAAAAATCAGAAAAAACGGTCAGGGAGATGCTGGCAGCCAGCCCCAAGGCCAAGGCTGTTCTTGATATTCACCGCGATGCGTCTAAAACGCGCAAACAAAGCGTTGTGCGGGTTGATGGCCAGGATGCAGCCCCGCTGCTTTTTATTATCGGCTCGGGCGCCCGTAAGCCACTTGCCGCCGGGTGGCGCCAGAATTATACCTTTGCCACTAAACTATCAATAAAAGCTAATGAACTTTACCCGGGGCTCTCGCTGGGGGTTAGGGTACAAGAAGGCCAGTATAACCAGTTTCTCCATCCCCATGCGGTGCTGGTGGAAATCGGCACATCTAATAATTCAACCGAGGAAGCTGTACGATCAGCGGTCCTTTTCGCTGATGTGCTGGCCCAAGTGATCAAAGAGTGATATTTTCTGTATCACAATGCAAGTTTCACAGCTTCCATGATAAGGTGGTAATTTGAATAGGGATGAAATATAAATTAACTGCACTGTTGTTCATTGCCACAATTTGTTTAAGTGTTTACGCGATCCTTTTAAATTTTAACAGTATTGTTGCGCCTGCAGTGCCGGTCAGCGCTTTTCGCTTGGAAATCGTGGAGTCCGGTGTCTACCATTTGGAAGTCCTGGGGGAAAGTCTGGTGGTAAAATGGCCGTTGAACTGTAACCCTGCCGGCTTGATCTGTGAGCAGGCTGCTTTGTTTCGTGATAAATTTCTTGAAAATCTTTGGCCCGGCGTTATTCAGGTGATAGATAGTACGGGAATAACTGAAAAACTCAATATTGTAAAAGAGATAATAACTAACCGGTAATACTTAAAACGCTCCTTAGCTCAGTGGACTGGGTCCGGATGATTGATACCCACTTCAGCAAATGATATAATAATATGATTGTCCTTCGAGCAACAAGGAGTGAAACCGCTAATGGAGTGGGATAAGGATAGTATCCGTAATTTCTGCATCATTGCCCATATCGATCACGGCAAGTCAACTCTGGCGGACAGGCTACTGGAATACACCGGCGCACTCAGCGAGCGGGAGATGACCAACCAGGTGCTGGACCAGATGGACTTGGAGCGTGAGCGGGGCATCACAATCAAAATGCAGGCCGTGCGTTTGAACTACCGGGCCAGAGACGGCCGGGAATACCAGCTTAACTTGATTGACACACCGGGGCACGTAGACTTCTCCTATGAGGTTTCCCGCAGCCTGGCTGCCTGTGAAGGGGCCCTGCTGGTGGTGGACGCAGCCCAGGGGATTGAAGCCCAGACTCTGGCCAACGTTTACCTGGCCCTAGAACATAACCTGGAAATGATCCTGGTGATCAACAAGATCGACCTGCCCAGCGCTGACCCTGAAAGGGTAAAGCAGGAAATTGAAGATGTAATCGGACTGGATACCTCCGGAGCGGTGCTGGCTTCGGCCAAAAGTGGGACCGGGGTGGAGGATATCCTGGAACAGATTGTGGCCAAAGTACCGCCCCCCGGTGGACAGACTTCCGCCCCATTAAAGGCGCTGGTTTTTGATTCCCACTATGACCTGTATAAAGGAGTCATCGCCTATGTTCGTGTCGTTGACGGCTCAATTGTAAATGGGATGAGGATAAAAATGATGGCCGCCGGCGGGGAGTTTGAGATCAATGAAGTTGGTATTTTCCGCCCGGCCCTGACCACCGTCGGCGAACTGCACACAGGTGAAGTTGGTTTTATCGCCGCCAGTATCAAGAACGTGAGAGACTGCCGGGTCGGAGATACGGTAACTGACGCCGGGCGCCCGACTGCCGCGCCGTTGCCGGGATACCGGAAAGCTATCCCCATGGTCTACTGCGGCTTATACCCCGTTGACAATATCCAGTATGAAGACTTAAGAGACGCCATGGAAAAGCTCCATCTAAATGATGCTTCATTAATATATGAGCCTGAAACCTCGGAGGCGCTCGGCTTTGGCTTTCGCTGCGGCTTCCTGGGCCTGTTGCATATGGAGATTGTACAGGAGCGGCTTGAGCGTGAGTACGGGCTGAGTTTAATTACCACTGCCCCCAACGTGGTTTACCGGGTCACTACCACCACCGGGGCGGTGCTGGAAATTGAAAACCCGAGCAAATTACCCCCGTCAGGAGTGATCCAGCGGATTGAGGAGCCTTTTGTCAAAGCCATCATCATGTGCCCGAAAGATTATGTCGGCCAGGTTATGGAGCTTTGCCAAGAGCGGCGCGGCAATTTCACCAATATGGAGTACATGAGCGCCAGCCGGGTGATGCTGACCTATGACTTGCCCCTTAGTGAAATTATTTATGATTTTTTTGACCAGCTTAAGTCACGCACCAGGGGCTACGCCTCCCTTGATTATGAATTATCGGGCTTTAAAGAGTCCGATTTGGTCAAACTGGATATCATGATTGCAGGTGAGGTGCTGGATGCGCTTTCAGTAATTATTCATAAGGATAAGGCTTACTACCGGGGCCGCCAGTTGGTGGAAAAGCTGCGCAGCCTGATCCCGCGCCAACTATTTGAAATTCCCATTCAGGCCTCCATCGGAAACCGGATAATCGCCAGAGAATCTGTAAAAGCATTGCGTAAAAATGTCCTGGCCAAGTGCTACGGGGGAGATATCACCCGTAAGCGCAAGTTGCTGGAGAAACAAAAGGAAGGCAAGAAGCGAATGAAGCAGGTGGGCAGTGTGGAAATACCGCAAGAAGCTTTTATGGCGGTTTTGAGCATAAAGGGCAACTAGTGGCGGGACGAGCATATGAACTGTAGGTATGGCGCAAGCAACTGAGCAGCAGCTGGCGCTGAGACAGGGGTGTTGAATGGTATGGCCGAGCATGAGAAGACCTTGGCTAACACAATAGGGTTGTACATCCACGTGCCTTTTTGCTTAAAAAAGTGCTGCTACTGCGATTTTGTGTCATACCCATACTCAGAGGCGGCTGCCGGCACCTACCTAGACGCGCTGCTCAAGGAGATCGATATGTACAGCCTGGGCTTGCCGGATCAAGAAAAGCAACTGGCGAGCATTTTTATTGGTGGCGGGACCCCCACTTGTCTTTCCTCCGGCAGTTTGACAGCTATTCTGGACAGGCTGCGCCGGGGTTTCTCTCTGGTGCCCGGATGTGAGATAACCATAGAGGCAAACCCTGGCACAGTCGACCGGCAAGTACTGGACGTATTAAGAACAAGCGGGGTAAACCGCCTCAGCCTGGGGATCCAGGCCTTTCAGGATCAACTTTTGAGCGCACTGGGCCGTGTTCATACTGCAGCCGAAGCTGTCGAAGCTATCCGTGCGGCTAGAGAGGCAGGTTTTGACAACCTTAATCTTGACTTTATTTTTGGCATTCCGGGGCAAACTAGAGAGGAGTGGTTGGAAACCATAAGCCTGGCGGCCGATTTAAGGCCGGAGCACATTGCGGTTTATGGACTCCAATTAGAAGAGAGGACTCCTTTGGAGCGCCTGGTGGCAAGGGGGGAAATACAGCCGTGTTCTGAAGAGCTGGAGCTTTCTTTTTACCTGGCTGCTATAGAATTCTTATCCAGTCAGGGCTATGTTCACTATGAGATCTCCAACTTTGCCCGCCCCGGCCGGGAGTCAGTACATAACCTGGGTTACTGGCTGAACCGGCGATATCTGGGCCTGGGCCCGGCGGCCCACTCTTACCTGCCGGGCGGGCGCTATGCCAATGATGCCACCCTGGCTGGTTACGCCGGCCGCGTCGCGCGGGGGGAACTGCCGGTTTGCTCCAGGGAGGGCGAAACAGTGGCAAAAGAGATGTCTGAGACGATTTTTTTGGGGCTGCGCCTGATTGGTGGGTTTGATCTGGCAGCCTTTTACCAGCGCTTCGGCCGGCGTGCCGAGGAGGTATACCGGAAGGAAATCACCCGCCTGCTGGAAGCGGGGCTGGTTGAGTTTGCCGGTGGCCGCCTGCGTCTTACTGCGGCGGGGCTGCCTTTAGCCAATGAGGTTTTTATTGAATTTGTATAATTAAAGAAAATTGGATTTATTGCTGAAATCTGGTTATAATAAATATTTTAGATCCAATCCTTAATTCCCTTGACAATTCGTTGTACTAGTGCTATTTTTTATTTAGATGTTTTAGCACTCAATGACATAGAGTGCTAACAAGAAGGGGGTCCGGCACAATAATGGACGACCGCAAGCAGAAAGTATTGTTGGCTATCGTTCACGATTACATTGCCACCGCTGAACCAGTTGGGTCCCGGACCATTGCAAAAAAATACAGGCTGGGAGTTAGCCCGGCGACAATCCGCAATGAAATGGCGGACTTGGAAGAGCAGGGTTTTATCGAGCAGCCTCATACCTCAGCCGGCCGAATTCCGTCTGAGCGCGGCTACCGCTATTACGTTGATTTCCTGATGAGAAAAAAGGAGTTATCTAGAGAAGAAGAAAATTTAATTCAGCGGGAGTACCAGGCCAAGGTCAGGGATGTCGGCCAGGTAATTCAAAAGACCGGCCAGCTCCTCTCCCAATTGACAAACTATACCGCGATGGTGCTGCCCCCGCGTGTGGGGATCAGCAGCTTTAAGCATATCCAGATTGTCTACATGCACCAATCTCAAGCGATGGTCATCGCTGTTATGGACAACGGCGCTGTGCAGCACCGGCTGATCGAAATTCCGGAGAGCATAACCGCATTGGACATGGAGACCATATCCAAAGTGCTCAATGCCAAGCTTCAGGGACATGCGATGAAAAGCATCAAGATGACCCTGATTAAAGAAATTTATTCCGAGTTGTCCCGGCACAAACATTTCTTGGACTTAGTGATGGAATTGGTGCAAGAAAGCCTGACCCTTGAGTTCGAGGATAAAATATACCTCGGCGGGATATTTAATATGTTGAACCAGCCAGAATTCCACAACGTGGAAAAAATTAAAACAATGCTCAGCATCATGGAACAGGAAAAACTGCTCTGTGACCTTTTAGAGGTCGGGGCGGGGGATGATGGTGTAACAGTGCGCATCGGCGGTGAGATCAATCAGTGGGATATGAAAGAGTGCAGCATGATCACCGCTCCTTATTCGATCCAGGGCCGCAAAATGGGTTTTATCGGCGTTCTGGGCCCGACCAGGATGGAGTATGCCAAAGTAATAAGTGTAGTGGATTATATGACAAAATACCTTTCCAAGACCTTGGAGCAGATGATCCGGGGCAGGAGGAAATGAGGGGGATCCGTTTTTGAGCCTGAAGAAAGAAGCGATTTCCGGTTCTGAGGTAGATGAGAAGCTGGCCGCTTTGATCACCAACTCCAATGCGATCCGGGCTATTGCATCAGCGGTGGAAGGCACTCTGGGACCCAAGGGTCTGGATACCATGCTGGTTGATAAATTTGGTGAGGTAGTAATCACCAACGACGGGGTTACAATTTTGACGATGATGGAGGCCAATCACCCGGCTGCCAGGATGCTGATCAACATCGCGAAGGCGCAGCAGGAGGAGATTGGGGACGGCACCACTACGGCCACGGTAATGGCCGGGGCTCTGGTAGGCGCCGGGGTGGAGCAGGTTGCCAGGGGAGTGCCGGTGGCGCGGGTAATCGAGGGCCTGCGGGTCGGCTTAAAAAAAGCCCTGGAAACGATGGCCAGGCAAGCCAGGCCGGTTAATGACCTGACAGACCAAGTGGTGCGGCAGGTGGCGCTGGTAGCCGGGCGTGAGCACGAGGATATTGCCGACCTGGTGGTAAAGGCGGCAGCATTAATCGGTGAAGAGAAACTGAAAGACCCTTTCTTTAAGTTTTCCGATACGGTAATCGCTGAGGAAGGGGCGGAAAACCAGGTTTTTATGGGTGTAATTATCAACAAAGAGCGTATGAACCGCCAGATGCCCAAAGAGTTGAAGCAGGTGAAAGTGCTGGTTATTGACGATGCCCTAGAGCCCGAGGAGATTGATGATGAGGCGTTAGGCACAGAAGCTGGCTTCAGCCGTTACCTGCAGCTACAGACTGAGTATAAAGAAAATATTGAAAAAATAGCCGGTTTAGATGTGGGGTTGGTTCTGGTTGATCGCGGAGCAAGTGAAGTGGCCGAAGAAATTTTTACGGATAAGGGCATTGTGGTTGTCCAGCGGGTAGCCAGCAAGGAACTGCGCAAGGTCTCAGAACTAACAGGAGCTAGAATGATTAAGCGTACCGGCCTGAAAAAGCCGGCAGCTGAGCTTGAAAAATACTTTGGCTACGCGGATAAAGTATACAGTGATGAAAAATTGGAGCAAGTCTGGGTGATGGGCGGTAAGGGGAAGCCTATGGCCACCGTCCTGGTGGGTGCCGCCACTGCTGAAGTTGTCGGCGAAAGAGAGCGCATCGCTAAAGATGCTGCTTCGTCTGTGCAGGTCGCCATCAAAGGCGGAGTGGTCCCCGGTGGTGGTTCCATGGAGCTCGCGGTAGCCCGCGAGGTGGAAAAGGTCAGAGAAGGCATCCGGGGCATGGCTGCCTACGGGGTGGATTGTGTTGTGGAGGCTTTAAAGCGGCCGATGGCGCAAATTGTTGCCAACGCTGGCTTTAATCCTCTGGAGAAGCTGGGGGATGTTATTGCCGCCCAGGTGGAGACCGGTAAGAATTCACTGGCAGTTGATTGTGACAGCGGCCAGGTTACGGATATGTTTGTGTTAGGCGTTGTCGACCCGGCCAATGTAAAAACCTATGCCCTTAAAGCAGCAGGCGAAGTGGCTGAAGCCATTTTAAGAATAGACACCATTATTAAAAAAAGGGAAGAAAGAGAACTCCAGGTTACAGATGAAGCAAGGTAAAAATTTGCAGGGTTTGTGGTGAAAGGCAATAGACAGAAATAACTTGCGAGGTGATTTTAACGTGAGCCAGGACGCTCAGGAAAAAAACAATGGGGTAAGGAATAATGAGGCTGGCGCTGGACCAGTGCAGGAAGTTAATGAAACAGAACTTTCTTCCTTGCAGTTGCAGTTGAAGGAGCAAAAGGTCCTTGCCGAAGACTATTACAATCGTCTGGCCAGAGTTCAAGCTGACTATGATAACTTCAGGAGGCGGACGCGCCAGGAGAAGGAAGATTTTTATAAATATGCTTCCGAGCAGCTGATGGTGGCTTTATTACCGGTGCTTGATAATTTTGACCGGGCGCTGGCAGCGGAAGGTGAGTCTGTGGAAAGCTTTAAGTCCGGGGTGCAAATGATCTACCGGCAGCTCCAGGATATTCTTGAAACCAACGGCTTGAAGCCGGTTGCGGCCGTTGGGGAACAGTTCGACCCGGCCAGGCACGAGGCAGTGCAGCAGGCCGAAACCGATGAACACCCGGACAATACAGTAATTGAGGAATTTTTACGCGGCTACTGCCTTAAAGATAAAATTATCCGGCCGGCTATGGTTAAGGTAGCCAAATCTTCTTGATTTGATTGTTGAAATAATATAAACAGGAGGTAATTTAAATATGTCTAAAATAATCGGAATTGACCTGGGTACCACCAACTCCTGTGTGGCAGTTATGGAAGGTGGAGAAGCAGTTGTTATTCCCAACGCCGAAGGGGCAAGAACAACTCCTTCAGTAGTGGGTCTCTCCAAAAACGGTGAGCGCCTGGTCGGCCAGGTAGCCAAACGGCAGGCCGTCAGCAACCCGGACCGGACAGTGAGTTCAATCAAGCGTTACATGGGCACTGACCATAAGGTTAATATTGACGGCAGGGACTACACACCCCAGGAAATTTCAGCGATGATTCTGCAGAAGTTAAAGTCGGATGCCGAGGCCTACCTGGGCATTAAAGTGGATAAGGCAGTGATCACGGTACCGGCCTATTTTAGCGACTCCCAGCGCCAAGCGACCAAGGATGCCGGCAAAATCGCTGGCCTGGAGGTCATGCGGATCATCAATGAGCCTACTGCAGCGGCTCTTGCCTACGGTTTGGATAAAGGGGAAGAGCAAACCGTACTGGTCTTCGACCTGGGTGGCGGGACTTTTGACGTATCGATTATGGAACTGGGCGACGGGGTCTTTGAGGTCAAGGCCACCAGCGGCAATAACCGCCTGGGTGGTGATGACTTTGACGAGCGGATTATGGACTACCTGGCAGACCAGTTTAAGAAAGACTCGGGAATTGATCTGCGCAACGACAGGATGGCTATGCAGCGCTTGCTAGAGGCTGCAGAAAAGGCCAAAGTTGAACTTTCAGGAGTGGCTACCAGCAACATTAATCTGCCTTTTATCACGGCTGACGCCAGCGGTCCCAAGCACCTTGATATCACCCTGACCAGGGCTAAGTTTGAGGAGTTGACCGCTGACCTGATTGAAAAGACCATGAGCCCCACCCGCCAGGCAATGTCTGATGCCGGGCTGCAGCCAAAGGATATTGACAAGATCCTGCTGGTTGGGGGCGCTACCAGGATGCCCGCGGTGCAGGAAGCAATCCGTAAGTTTTTAGGCAAAGAGCCGCATAAAGGAATCAACCCTGACGAGTGTGTTGCCATCGGCGCCGCCATTCAGGGCGGGGTCCTGGGCGGAGAGGTTAAAGACGTGCTGCTGCTGGATGTAACGCCGCTTTCCCTTGGTATTGAAACCTTAGGCGGTGTATCCACCAAGCTGATTGAGCGCAACACCACCATTCCAACTGCCAAAAGCCAGATTTTCTCTACTGCGGCGGACGGCCAGACTTCAGTTGAGATCCACGTGCTCCAGGGTGAGCGCCAGATGGCGGGCGATAACAAGACGCTGGGCCGCTTTACCCTCACCGGCATTCCGCCTGCCCCCAGGGGGGTGCCGCAAATTGAGGTCAAGTTTGATATTGACGTCAACGGCATCGTTAATGTTTCCGCCAAAGATATGGGCACGGGCAAGGAGCAGAGCATGACCATCACTGCCTCCACCAACCTTAACGAAAAGGATATTGACCAGATGGTGAAGGAGGCTGAAAGGCACGCTGCCGAGGACAGCAAGCGCAAGGAAGAGGTAGAGGTGAGCAACCAGGCTGACAGCATGGTTTACCAGGCTGAAAAGACTATTAAAGACTTCAAGGATAAAGCAGATGCCGCTGCCATCGATAAGCTGCAAAAGGCCACCGACGAGCTGAAAGAAGCTATGAAGGGCGGCAGCGTAGATACGATTAAGGCCAAGCTGGAGGCCATTACCGGCCCGCTCTATGAGCTGACGGCGGCGATGTACCAGAAAACCGGCCAGGAGCAAGGCCCGGCGGGCGGTCCCGGTGCCGGCCAGGCAGGCAGTGCCGGACAGGGCGGCAGGGATAATGTGGTTGACGCTGATTTTGAAGTAAAAGAAGACAAATAGCCATAACGAATATATAATGTTATAGAAACCTTTAGAGGGGAATTTCGGTTCCCCTTTCCTTTGTTTTAGTTTGGTAAGGTGGTGGACTGATGGCAAAGCGCGATTACTACGAAGTGCTGGGTGTGGCCCGGAACGCAACCGGCGATGAAATAAAAAAGGCTTACCGCAAATTGGCACGCCAGTATCACCCGGACGCTAATCCGGGTGATACTGAGGCGGAGGCAAAGTTTAAAGAACTCAACGAGGCCTATATGGTTTTGTGCGATCGGGAAAAAAGGGCTAATTATGATCACTTTGGTCATGACGCCCCTGGCGGACAGGGCTTTGGCGGCTTTGGCGATTTTGGTGGTTTTGGTGATATTTTTGATATATTTTTCGGAGGAGGCGGCGGCCGCCGGCATACCGGCCCAGAGAAAGGATCCGATATCAGGTCAGATATTGAGATCAGCTTAAAGGAGGCCGCCTTCGGGCTTGAACGTGAGATTAAGGTGCCGCGTGTGGAAACCTGCGGCACCTGTGGAGGCAGTAGGGCGGCTGTCGGCAGCAAGCCTCAGACCTGTCCGTCCTGCAATGGTACCGGACAGATGCAGTTTACCCAGAGCACCCCTTTCGGGCGTGTGGTCCAGTCCCGTACCTGCGACCGCTGCAATGGCGCCGGCAAGATAATCGATAAGCCCTGCCCTACCTGCCGCGGGGCCGGCCAGGTGCGTAAAACACGCAAAATTAAGATCAACGTGCCGCCCGGGGTGGACAGCGGTTCACGCCTGAGGCTGGCGGGTGAGGGGGAAGCCGGCTTGCGCGGCGGCCCGCCCGGTGATCTTTATGTTTATATCCACGTTAAGCCGCACCGTCTTTTCAAGCGAGAAGGAGACGATTTAATTTGCGAAATGCCGATATCCTTTGCCCAGGCGGCGCTTGGCGGTGAGTTAGAGGTACCGACCCTGGATGGCAGCGCAAAATTGAAAGTTCCAGAAGGTACCCAGACGGGAACAATATTTAGGATGAAAGGCAAGGGCATTCCTCATTTGAATGGCTACGGCCAGGGGGATCAACATGTAATGGTAAAAGTAGTAACCCCTACCCATCTAAACGACAGACAGAAAGAACTGTTGAAAGAGTTTGTCGAACTTGACGGCGGCCGGACGCAAGGCCAGCATGAGAAAGGCTTCTTCAAAAAAATGAAAGACGCCCTGAAGGGGTAAAATAATAGAGGAGAGTGCCGGGTGGACTGGCTGGAAATTGCTGTTTATACTCATGCTGAAGGCATGGAAATGGTCAGTGACTTGTTTGACGAAATGAAAACAGGCGGGGTGGTGATTGAAGACCCGGCTGTGATTATTAAATATGCAGCAGAGACTCACCCGGAGGAGTGGGGTATTTCTGAAAAAGTATCTGCAACAGATCCGGCTGTAGTAAAGTCTTATCTCCCTATTGATGACAATTTGGCAAACCGGCTTGACAGTTTCAACAAAGCATTAGAGCAGCTGGCCCTTTACCCTGCCCCTCAGGTGCTCACACGACGGGTGGCAGATGAAGATTGGGCAAATAACTGGCGGGCTTACTACAAGCCGGTAAGGGTCGGCCGGCGCTTAGTCATTAAGCCTTACTGGGAAGAGTGGCAGAGTAAGAGCGGGGACCTGGTTATTGAGATGGATCCCGGCATGGCCTTTGGCTGCGGCACCCATGCCACTACAGCCTTGTGTCTCGGCCTGCTGGAGAAGTATCTGCAAAGCGGTTCCACAGTTTATGATGTTGGTACCGGTTCGGGTATCCTGGCTGTCGCCGCCGCCAAATTGGGCGCCGGGCAGGTAGTGGCAGTGGATGTTGATGAAGTGGCCTGTCAGGTGGCTAGAGCAAATGTTAATAAAAACCGTGTTGAGGGACTGGTACAGGTAGTGCGGGGCAACCTGCTGGATTTAGTGGAAGGTAAAGCAGACCTGGTGGTTGCCAATATTATCGCCAGCGTGATCACCGGCTTTACCCCGGCGGCGGCAAGCGCGCTTACTCCCGGCGGCCTGTTCATCGCCTCGGGGATTATCAGCAGCCGTGCCCGGGAGGTGGGCGCGGCAATGCAAGCAGCCGGGCTGGCTATTCGCGAGCTATTGTATGCAGGCCAGTGGGTGGCTTTAGTAGGAGAAAAAACAAAGGATGAAGAATGATCTTGGCTTAACCGGCTACCCTCATTTCTTTTTTTCAGCGGGACAAATTAAAACCGGGCGGGTTTATATAAACGGTCCTGATTTTATTCATATTTCGAAGGTGCTGCGCTTGCGGCCTGGGGAAAAACTGATTCTAATGGATGGCCTGGGGAAGTCCTACCTGGCGGGTATAGAAGATATTGCCATGGACCAGGTAGTGTGTGCCCTTCAAAGAGAAATTTCCATGCCTGCCGCTTCCTTCCTTAGAATTACTTTAGTACAAGGTATTCCCAAGGGTGATAAAATGGATTTGATCATTCAAAAGGGAACCGAGCTGGGGGTGAGCGTGGTCATTCCGCTCTTTAGTGAGCGTACGTTGGTTAAACTGGATCGAGATAAGGCCGCCAGGCGGCTGGAGCGCTGGCAAAGGATCGCCCTGGAAGCGTCGAAACAATGCCGGCGCTATGACGTGCCTGAAATATGCCGGCCCCAAAGCTGGGAGGAAGTATTAGCCGGCCTGCTGCCAGGGGCGCCAGCCCTGATTCCCTGGGAAGAAGAAGCTGAGTATGCCCTTAAAGCCTTTAGCCGGGAGCACCAAAAACTGGATTCTATTTACATATTTATCGGCCCGGAAGGCGGGTTCACTCGTGAAGAGGTAGAGCGCGCCAGGCTTCATGGTGTCCTTCCGGTTACTTTGGGACCGCGGATTCTACGTACCGAAACGGCAGGACTGGCGGTATTGGCGATGGTCCAGTACCAGTGGGGCGACCTGGGAGGATGAGCAGATGAAAAAAAAGCGGGTGGCGGTAACAACCCTGGGCTGTAAGGTGAACCAGTACGAGTCGGCTGTGCTGGCCGGGCTCTTTCAGGAGCGGGGCTATCAGGTCGTGGAATCAAGTGATATTGCTGACGTTTACATCATCAACACCTGCACGGTAACCCATTTGAGCGACCGCAAGTCCAGGCAATTGATCCGCCGGGCTGCCGGAACCAACCCGGAGGCCTTGATTGCTGTAACCGGCTGCTATGCCCAAACTTCCCCGGGGAAGGTATTGGAAATACCGGGTGTGGACATGGTGGTGGGCACCGGGGACCGGGGCAAACTGGTAGACCTGGTGGAAAAGGCGTTAAAGGGTCAGGGCCCGGTAAATGCTGTGCGTGACTACGGGGCAGGTGAGGAATTTGAAGAGGTCCCTGCCTTTCCGATGCAGGGTAGGGCGCGCGCTTTCTTAAAAATACAGGACGGCTGCAACAACTCTTGCACCTACTGTATCGTCCCGCAGGCCAGAGGGCCGCTGCGCAGCAGGCAGCCGGCAAAAGTAATCGAAACTGCGCTCGGGCTGGTGGCCGCAGGATTCAAGGAAATCGTCCTAACCGGTATTCATACCGGCTCTTACGGCCAGGACCTGTCGGGAGACGTTACCTTGGCGGCCTTATTCGACCGGCTGTCAGCTATACCCGGCTTGCAAAGATTACGCCTGAGTTCTATTGAGCCCCACGACATTACCCCCGATCTGGTTGAAATCCTGTCCGGTTCACCTGTTTTTTGCCGCCACCTGCATGTGCCGCTGCAAAGTGGTGATGATCAGGTGCTGCGGAGAATGGGCCGGCGGTATACCACCTGGGAATATGCCCGCCTAATTAATGTGCTCAGGGAGAATATACCAGGGCTTGCTTTATCAACTGATCTGATCGTAGGGTTTCCGGGAGAAACAAGCGAGCAGTTTGAAAATACCTACCGTTTTGTGAATAAAATATCCTTTAGCCGGCTGCACGTGTTTAAGTATTCGCCACGTCAGGGTACTCCGGCGGCTAAATTTACTGATCAGGTTGAGCCGCCGGTCAAGGAGGAGCGCAGCCACCGGCTAATCGAAATCGGTGAAAAACTTGCAGCCAGATTTGCAGCCTCAATGATTGGCCAGGACCTGGAGGTGCTGGTTGAGCGCCCGAGTGAAGAGGGAAAAGACCTTTATGAAGGTTTTACCGACAACTATGTCCGTACGGTCTTCCCTGGGAATGAGGGGCTATGCGGTAAGATTGTGGTGATCAGAGCCGATCAAGCCAGGGGCTCCACCCTGGAAGGCAGAGTTATTCATTTGATTTCTTAATTTTCAACCGATGCGGCAGGATTTATTTTCTTGCTGTTGAATTACTCATTCTAGTCACATGGTTATTCCCTGTAGGGGGGAGGTGTAAAAGTGCAGGACTGCATTTTTTGTAAAATAGTCGATAAGGAAATTCCTGCGGATATTGTTTATGAGGATGATTATGCCGTGGCTTTCAAAGATATAAGGCCGGAGGCTCCAGTACACCTGATTTTAATCCCGAAAAAACATATTCCCACGTTTTTCGACTTGCAGGAGGAAGATGCCTTGATTATGGGTCAGGTCCAACTGGCGGCAGGTAAAGTGATCAAGGATTTGGGCCTGTCAGACCGGGGATTTAGGATGGTCAGCAACTGTGGTCGCGATGCAGAACAACTGGTAATGCACGTCCACTATCACCTTCTGGCAGGAAGACCACTTAACTGGCCTCCAGGCTAGACAGCGCATAAAGAACCTTCAAATATGCCCAAAACACCTGTTGACTGCTAACAGGGCCTGCTGTATAATGGTAAAGTATTTTTACGCACAATCGGATTTACTTGAGCATAAATGCGTTTTATGGTTCTAGCGGAGGGAGGGAAAGTATAGTGGCGGAAGTAAAAGTCGGTAAGAACGAGACATTGGACAGCGCCCTCCGGCGTTTCAAGCGGTCATGCCAGAAGGCTGGCGTACTGGCCGAGGCAAGAAAACACGAACATTACGAAAAACCTAGCGTTAAAAGGAAAAAGAAATCAGAAGCGGCTAGAAAGCGTAAATTCCACTAAAATTGAAGACACCCAAAAAAATGCCTGACTTAAAAGCAGGCATTTTTTTTATTCCCCTAATGACCGCTTTGATATTCTGCCAAATAATAGTAATCTATCCTCTCACCAGTGCATAAAATTTTGCAAGGAGGGGATTTTTTATGGCCTGGAGGGACTTAAGAAAAAAATTTAAGAGGCAGTTTTCTGATTTCTTTGAAATACCCAGTGATGTTCTCCTCGATCTGCCCAAAATAGTGCTTATCGGTAATATTCAACTGCAAATAGAAAATCATCACGGGATTCTGGAATACACTACGGATACAGTCCGGATTAGCACAGGTGAGGGCGAGCTGTCGGTCAAGGGTGAAAATTTAATGCTGCGCAATTTACTGCCAGATGAGTTATGCATTGAAGGATCAATTCACACTTTGAGCTTTGTCTAGTGGGGGTAGAAACCATGTTATTATTTAAAATAATGTCATATTTCATCGGCTACATATCTATTTTAGTCACCGGCAGGGCGCCTGAAAAGTTTATTAACATGGCTGCCAGCAGGGGTATATATCTTTGGGATATTCTTAGGGTGAGTGATGATGCTGTTTTGCTAAAGGTCCGGCTTCATGATGTGAAGCCGCTGCGCCATATCGCCAGGCGGACAGGCTGTCGTTTTCATGTAAAGTCCAAAATTGGCCTGCCTTTTGTAGCCGGCCGGCTGAAGCAGAGAAAAGCACTGGCTTTTGGCGCTGCTTTTTTTCTGATCACCCTTTATTTTCTTTCGTCTTTTGTTTGGTTTATTGAAGTGAGGGGCAACGAGCAGCTTACAACAGCGGAAGTGATGGATATTGCAGCAGAAGCAGGCCTTTCCAGGGGCATGCCCAAATGGAGAATCGAGCCGGCCCGGGTGGAGACAAAAATAATGGAGGATCTTCCACTAGTAGCCTGGACAGGTGTGTATTTCAAGGGGACTAAAGTTACCATAGAGGTGGTTGAGCGGGTTGTGCCCGGGGAAAAGGACCCCAGACCGGCACATCTAGTGGCTGCCAAAGCAGGCGTGATTAGGGAGGTGCTGGTCATCGATGGCCACCCGGCAGTGAAAGAGAATACTACGGTTACCCCTGGTCAAATATTGATTTCCGGTGAAATACCTCCCTTGGAGGAGACTCCAAAGCCTGGTGACAATGGACCGCCAAAAATTATCCGCCCCGCACGTTATGTCCATGCCAGGGGTATTGTTCGGGCCAGGGTCTGGTACGAGGCTTACGGTGAAGCCAGGATGATCGAGACTGGTGAGCGGCTGACCGGAAGATCCAAAAAGCAATTCAGTATCAAATATAAATCTAAGGAGATAATTTTAACAAATAACCAAAATGCTCCCTTTGAGCATTATCAGACCGAGTCTGATATTAAAAGACTGCCCAAATGGAGGAATATTGATGTACCCGTCGAACTAGTAACTGTGAAATACTTGGAACTAACCGCCTACCGCGATGAGCGCAGCCGGGATGATGCCCGCCGGGCTGCTGAAGCAACAGCCTTGGAAACGGCAGAGAATAGAATTCCTCAAGGGGCTGTTATTCAAGGTCGTTGGGTGGAAGAGGTTGGTTCAAGTCACTCTGAAAGCGAAGGCTTGATCCGGGTAAAGGCAGTTATCGAAACGATTGAGGATATCGGTATAGAAAAACTAATTAGCTCCTAAGGAGGCCGGATTTTGGCGGAAAACTTTGAAGCTAGGATTGAACTTGATGATATCGGTGAAGCAGCGGAGATATTTGGCAAGCATGACGAACACCTGGTTCAGATTGAAAAGGCACTGGGGGTTCGGATTATAGCACGCGGTCGTCATTTGACAATAACTGGAGAACAAGTAATGGTTGAGCAGGCCAAAAACGTGCTCAATGAATTAAGCAACTTTTACCACGCGGGAAATCACCTGACTGTCCAGGAGGTTGGTTATGCTATCCGGTCTGCCCAAGGCGGCCAAAAAAACGCTCTGGCTGGACTAGCCAGGGACGTAGCCCTGCTAACCGGCCGGGGCAAGCAGATTAAGCCAAAGACAATAGGACAGCAAAAATACATTGAAGCCATCAAAAATAACGATATTGTTTTCGCAGTTGGCCCAGCCGGTACGGGTAAAACTTTTCTGGCGGTGGTGATGGCTATTAAAGCTTTGCGCAACCGTGAACTGGGTCGTCTTGTTTTAACCAGACCGGCGGTGGAAGCCGGTGAGAAGCTGGGATTCTTGCCCGGTGACCTGCAGGATAAAGTTGACCCCTACTTGCGGCCGTTTTACGATGGGCTCTATGACATACTCGGGGTGGAGAACACGCAGAAGTACCTTGAGCGGCGTGTGATTGAAATTGCCCCACTGGCCTACATGCGGGGCAGGACTTTAGAGGACTCGTTTATCATTTTGGATGAGGCGCAGAACACCACCCCGGAGCAGATGAAGATGTTTCTTACCCGCCTGGGTTTTGGTTCCAAGGCGGTAATTACCGGGGATATTACCCAGATCGACTTGCCCAGGGGCCAGGTATCGGGACTGGTTCATGCGATTAAAGTGCTTAAAGAAATAGAAGGGCTTGGTATTCACATGCTGACGGGAGCGGACATTGTGCGCCACCCGCTGGTGGAGAAAATCATCAGGGCTTATGAGAAGGAGCAATAATGCGGCCAAAGAGGGTTGAAGTCATGCCCATATTTAGTATGGCTAAAGATAAAATCAAAGCCGTCCTGTCCAGGTCCTCAAAACAGCGCTGGGTGCGCCGGGGCAGTGCGGCAATTTTGTTTTTGTTTTTGACAACCTTTTTAATGTCGTTTGATTTTGTAAACAACAAGGTTAATTTAACAGTCGGACAGGCCTCACCAAAAACTTTTAAAGCGGAAAATAGTGCCGTCTTTGAAAATGAAGTTCAGACTGAAGCCCAGCGGCAGCTTGCTGCGGATAAGGTCGGTAACATATATGCGATAGACCCGCAGGTTAGTATTTCTGTTCAGAAGGATATTTCCGATTTGTTTCAAAAACTCCGTGAGGTTCAGGGAGACGCAGGGCTGAATATTTCAGAAAAGATAGACAAGTTACGCACGATTATTCCTTTTGCTATGCTTGACTCGGATCTGGACGACCTGGCGCATTCTACTGTCAAGGATTCAGCAGTCCTTGAGACTGAATTAAATAAGCTGATCTCAGACGCCATGGGGGAAGGCGATGGGATACCGGAGGACAAGCTCAAGGAGTTTAAAAAGGCGATCGAAGATGAGATAACCGGGATGCGTCTTTCTAAACACTACGAACATTTCGCCAAAGGTGCCGCCAATTACTATGTTCGCCCGAATGCCATTATTAATAAGGAAAAAACCAGGCAACTGAAGGATGAGGCGTATAACGCTGTTCCCCCGGTCATGGTCTCTGTAAAAGAGGGAGAGAAGATCGTCGGAGAGGGTGAGATACTGACTGAGGAGAACCTGGTTAAATTGCAGGCACTTGATCTGATCCGTACCAAACCGGTTTTAACCTCCATCCTGGGCGTAATGATGCTTTTGGTCCTGCTCATGGTGGTTGTCCTCTTGTATCTTTATCAGCAAAACCGTGAAATCTATGAACACGCTGGGCACCTTTATTTGCTGGGGATCATTGTTCTAATCGTCCTGGGGGTAGGCAAGTTAATTATTGCGATTAATGTTAGCAGCTTGCCTGAATTTAGCGCTCAGTTCGGTTATATGGTGCCAATGGGTGCGGCCGGGATGTTAACCGCCATCCTTTTAGACTCACGGCTGGCTGTGCTAATTGTGGCGGTGATGAGCCTGATGCTCGGAGTCATGACCGGAAGTCAACTCCAGTTCGGTTTAGTTGGCCTGATCGGTGGTATCACTGGGGTTTATAGTGTTTCTAAGTTGAGCCAGCGGGGAGACCTGGTACGCGCTGGTTTTTACACCAGCTTTGCCAATATACTGGCCATATTCTCGGTGGGATTGGTTACTGAAAAACCGTTTGCACTGATAATCTTCTCCAGCCTGGCCTTAGGATTGGCCAGTGGTATCCTTTCCTCAATACTTACCAATGGTGCCCTGCCCTTTCTGGAAAACACTTTCCGCCTTACCTCACCCGTTAAGCTGCTTGAATTGTCCCACCCGAACAATATTTTGCTGAAAAGGTTGTTAACCGAGGCTCCTGGAACTTACCACCACAGCATTATTGTGGGGAACCTGGCCGAGTCGGCCGCTGATGCTGTGGGCGGTGACTCACTGCTGGTCCGGGTGGGCGCTTATTACCACGACATCGGTAAGCTAAAGAGACCCTTTTTCTTCATCGAAAACCAGATGTCAAGTGAAAACCCGCATGATAAAATCGGTCCGTCCCTGAGCACCCTAATTATCACCTCTCACGTAAAAGACGGGGTGGAAATAGCCAGGGAACACAAACTGCCGCAGGGTATAATCGATATCATAGAGCAGCATCATGGTACAAGCATGGTCGGTTATTTCTACCATAAAGCGATGGAGAGCGAACATAGTGAGAGCGTCACTGAAGAAGAATTCCGCTATGAAGGACCAAAGCCGCAAACCAAGGAGGCGGCAATCGTGATGCTTGCCGACTCGGTGGAGGCGGCGATACGCTCTCTGCAGAACCGCACCCTGGCCCGGGCGGAAGGCCTGGTGAGAAAGTTTATTAAAGACAAGCTCAACGACGGCCAGCTGGAAGAGTGCGATTTAACCTTTAAAGAACTTGATATTATAGCAAACGCATTTGTCCGGGTATTGTCAGGAATATTTCACTCGAGGGTGGAATACCCGGATCTGTCTCAAGAAATTGAAAGGAGAAAGAGACGTGCCGGTTTTCGTAAGCAATCAGCAGGAAGAGGTAGCGCTGGACAATCATCTGGCTGATTATTTAGTCCTGGTAGTTCAGGAGGCGCTCAAAGACTGCGGGTACGGGGACGATGCCGAGGTCAGCCTGGTATTAGTCAACGATAGCTACATTAGAGACTTGAACTTACAGTACCGCGGTATAGATAGTCCCACCGATGTGCTCTCTTTTGCCATGCAGGAGGGAGAGGTTCTCCAGGGGGGGGAGGCCATGCTGGGTGACTTGGTTATATCCTTGCCAACAGCCAGGCGGCAAGCCGAGGAATACGGGCACAGCTTCCAACGTGAAGTGGCCTACCTGACCATACATGGTGTTTTGCACTTGCTCGGTTATGATCACCAACAGGAAGATGAACGCCGGATTATGCGCCAAAAGGAAGAAGAACTGCTGGTGCGGTTAAATCTGTTCAGATAGCTGTCACCAGGAGAGGCAGGGGATGTTCCATGGCACTGCGCAAATTTCTAAAAAGTTTTGGTTATGCTGCGGCAGGGGTGGCATACTCCTTACGGACCCAGCGCAATATGCGGGTGCACTTCGCTGCGGCTCTATTGGCGCTCGCTCTGGCACTGTATTTCCAGATAAGTGCGCGTGACCTGGTGCCGGTGTTGTTTGCTGTCACACTGGTGATCATGGCCGAGATGATTAATACGGCCATTGAGGCAGTGGTTGATCTTTATGTGCAAACCGAGCACCCTCTGGCCCGCATTGCCAAAGATGTGGCGGCAGGAGCGGTGCTGGTAGCTGCACTGAACTCAATCGCAGTGGCCATTGTGGTATTTTATCCTTATCTGGCCAGGTAACAAGACCTCTGCAACACGAGGTTAAACCGGTAATGCCGGCCGGGTGGCCAGCAATAGTCATAACTTACTTTAGGATAAATCTGAATGTGAACGGGAGATAGCCGGTATGGATTTTCCAATTGAAAAATTAATTAATGCCGCCGCCGCGGCCCGTGGGAAAGCGTATGCGCCATATTCACACTTTCAAGTGGGAGCTGCCATTTTGACCACGGCAGGCCGTTACTACACCGGCTGCAATGTGGAAAACGCGTCCTATGGCCTGTCCTGCTGCGCAGAGCGGGTAGCACTGTTTAAAGCGGTTTCCAATGGCGAGCACAGCTTTGAGGCGCTGGCCGTCACAGCTGGAACTGAAGACTACTGCGCGCCTTGCGGCGCCTGCCGCCAGGTGCTCGCTGAGTTTAACCCGGCGATGAAGATTTATATGGCTAACGATCGGGGTGAGTACCGGTTGATGACTATTGACGAATTGCTGCCCGCGGCCTTTGTTTTGAAAGAAGCTCCCTCTGCCTGTGCCGGTCATGGGAAAGACCAGGCGGAGAGCAGTGTGATCACTAAAATATTTGAACCGGTGAACCGATAAACTGTTTATCGGGTGGGGGATATAGGTGAGTATATTTGAGGTCCTCATGCTTGTTTGCTTTGGGGCGGCCTGGCCGTTTTCCATTTATAAATCTTATAGAACACGAGAAACCGCCGGCAAGAGCATTTATTTTCTGTGGATTGTTTTTGCCGGATATGTTTCGGGGATTATCCATAAGCTTATTTTTAGTCATGATGCAGTAATTTACTTGTATACCCTGAACGGGGTAATGGTAATAATGGATATTACCTTATACTATCGAAATAAGCGTATCCATGAACAGTTGAGAGGGGTTTAGACGATAATGTGAATGGCCGTTTATATAGTTTTTATATTTATATCCATTACCGTGGAAAAATTTATTGATCCCAGGATTGAGATTTAGACGTCAAGGTAGGTGCTTCAATGCAGAATAACAGCAGTTATCGCTCCGGGTTTGTGGCGCTGGCTGGCAGAACCAATGTGGGTAAGTCCACTCTGTTAAACCAGTTGGTGGGTAAAAAAGTCGCGATCATGTCGGATAAGGCCCAGACCACAAGAAACAAAATCCTTTGCGTGCTGAGCCGGGAAAACTCGCAGATTATTTTCATTGATACCCCGGGCCTGCACAAACCCAAGCATAAACTTGGCGAGCGCCTGGTGCAGATAGCCTTGGGCACTTTGCATGAGGTCGATATCGTTTTGCTTCTGGTGGAGGCAAACCAGCCCCCTGGCCCTGGTGATCACTATCTGATCCGGCAGCTGAGCGGCATGTCCTCGCCGGTTGTACTGGTGATCAACAAGATTGACCTGATCAGGCGGGAAGAACTCTTGCCCCTGATCGAAAGCTATTCCAAGCTTTATCCTTTTGCTGAAATTGTGCCGGTGTCGGCTCTGTCCGGGGAAAACCTCGAGCGTTTGCTGGAGTTGGTGACCAGTCACCTGCAGGCCGGCCCCAAGTACTATCCTGAGGATATGGTCACCGACCGGCCGGAGGAGTTCATTATGGCCGAGCTGATCCGGGAAAAGGTTTTGACATTGACCGGCCAGGAAGTGCCGCACTCGGTTGCCGTAACCATTGAAAGCGTACAGGAGCGGCCGAACGATGTGGTGGCGGTTCAGGCAGTGATTTACACTGAAAAGGAGTCGCAAAAAGGGATCCTGATCGGCAAAGGGGGCCGGATGTTGAAAACTATCGGCCAACTTGCCCGGGAGGACATGGAAAAACTGCTGGGCTCAAAGATTTTTCTCGAGCTCTGGGTGAAGGTCAGGCCGGACTGGCGAAACAGGGAGGCGCAGCTCAAGAACCTGGGGTACGGTGATCAAGTGTAATTGACTGTTTCTAAGGTGCAAAAGTACTTTAGATTGCTCGAACGGAGTACATCATGAACAAACTTTATAAGCTTGAGGCAGTAGTGCTGCGGGCCAGGGACTGTGGCAACGCGGACAAGCTATTGGTTATTTATTCCAGAGAGCAGGGCAAGTTGAAAGTAATGGCCCACGGTGCAGCCAAGCCTGCCAGCCGCAAACGGGGCTCTGTGCAGCTTTTTGCCCAGTCCAGATTTTTGCTCAACCGTGGCCGTGAGCTGGACTCGATCAGCCAGGGCGAAATAATTGAGATGTTTTCCCCGCTTAGGAACGATCTGAAAAAAATAGGTTATGCCAGCTATCTGGTGGAACTGGTTGATGCCCTTACCCCGGAGGGAGAGCCAAATCCAGCTTTTTTTGAACTCATCCTCACTGCCCTGCACCTGCTGGTTTCAGAAGATCCCGAGTTGGTGGCCCGGTCCTTTGAAATCAAAGCGTTTGCTATGCTCGGCTACCGCCCTTCGCTGGAACATTGCACCCACTGCCGCAGTTCCTTGCCGGGACAGCTGTATTTCAGCCCGGCAGCCGGCGGTGTGCTTTGTAAGGATTGCCGGGCGGCCTATCCGGACGCGCGGACCTGCAGCCGGGGTGTGCTGGAGCTCCTCAAGCTGTTCTTGCGTTGGCACCCGGCCAGGCTGCGCCAGCTTAGAATTGACCGCCCTGACCGGGACCGGATTAGACTCCTGATGTATGAGTTTATCCGGTACCACCTGGAGCGGGATTTAAAGTCTGCAGCTTTTTTAAGGTATTTCCCCGCTGGAGATGGAAAGGCCGGTGTATAAAAATAACTGATCTTGGAGTAAATAAAGTATGAATAAGGCCATGGTTTTGATACTAGATGGTGAGGACTTTGGCCAAGAAAGGAACGGTGGAAAAGATGAGTGAACTCGAAAAAATCGATATTATTAGAAACCGGCTGGGCACCGGCTATAAAGAAGCAAAGGCAGCTCTGGACGCGTCCGGAGGGGATGTGGTCCAGGCGCTGATTAGCCTTGAAGAGAAAGCGCATGAGCCAGTCGAACGTTTTCAGGTCAAAGGTAATGACCTCCTGGATCAAATCAAAGGTTTGCTGCAAAAAGGGCAGGGGTACCGGATTAAGGTCAAGCATGGGGAGCGGACGGTTTTTGAAGTTCCCGCCTCAGTGGGTGCACTGGGCTTGGTGGGTGTCCTAGCCAGCAGTCAAATCGCTATCCTTAGCGCCCTGGCCTCAGTTGCGGGCATGGCTAATAACTACACCCTGGAGGTAGATCACTCCGTTAACTTCAGTGAAGGCAAAGGTTTTCAGGAGGACAAGGTAAACAGCCGTAAAGGAGAGCAAGATATTTAATCCTTTTTGTTTATAAAAAATTTAGACAGGACAAAGCACAGCAGCATCCTGCACAAGCATATTGAAGCACCCAGTATAAGAAGACAAGCTCAAAGGCAACGGTTTATGCCCGTTTTATTTTTATGAGTGTTGTGAAAGGAATGGATGTAAATGAGCCTGTTTGCAGTCGATCATCAAAAATGCAAGCATGATGGCATTTGTGCGGCAGTATGTCCTCAGAAGCTAATCGCGATCAATGACCAACTCCCCGCTCCGATCGAGCGGGCAGAAAAACAATGCATCAACTGCGGGCATTGCATGGCAGCTTGCCCTTACGGAGCACTTACCCTTAAAACAATGGTACCGGAGAAATGTATCGAGGTTAACCGGAAGTTGCTGCCCACCGCAGAGCAGGTCAAGCACCTTTTAACCTCAAGGAGGTCGATTCGCGCATACAAAAACCGGTCTGTAGAGCGGGCTGTTTTGGCCGACATAATTGACACTGCCCGCTATGCCCCGACTGGCGTGAACTTGCAACCGGTCAACTGGCTGGTTATTGAAGATAACAGTGAGGTCAAACGCTTAGCAGGTCTGGTGATTGACTGGATGCGGTTTGTAATTAAGGAAGAGCCTGAAAAGGCGAGAAGTTTGGGTATGCAACGGCTGGTTGACGACTGGGATAGCGGAGTAGACCGCATTTGCCGCGGGGCGCCGCATGTTATTGTGGCCCATGCTGCCGAAGCGATTATTAGTGCCCAACAGTCCTGCACCATTGCCCTGACCTATTTGGAGTTGGCTGCCTTTGCAAACGGCCTCGGGGCATGCTGGGCAGGATATTTCAATGCGGCCGCAAATTTCTACCCGCCAATGAAAAATGCTCTGGTCTTGCCTGAAGGCCATCAGTGCTTTGGGGCAATGCTGGTGGGTTACCCACAGTACCAGTATTATCGCATACCCTTGAGAAAAAAAGCCGCAATCACCTGGCGTTAAGGTTTGAAAATATAAATATGTCCGGGTCTGAGATATTACCACCTGGCCTACCGGTATCTGCTCGTTCCAGGAGGAAATGTCTAAATAGTAAAAAGGAGTAAAGCAATTAACTTATTTTACCCGGCATTGACTTTAATCCGGAAATTTGATAAGTTATAACAAAAATAGGCATAAAAAAGTCAATTGCGGCCACACAATTGGAACGCGGGAAATAACTCCCGTCTCTGGTAGAATACCGGGGCCGGGGGTTTTACTTTTGTTAAATGGATAGAGGAGGCAGTCTATGAATTTCCAGGATCTCATCATTACCCTGGACCACTTCTGGTCCCGGCAAAATTGTATTATTCTGCAGCCCTATGATGTGGAAAAAGGCGCCGGCACAATGAACCCGGCTACCTTTCTAAGAGCGCTGGGGCCGGAGCCATGGCGGGTGGCCTACGTGGAGCCCTCCCGCAGGCCCACCGACGGGCGCTATGGTGAAAACCCAAACCGTCTGCAGCATTATTACCAGTACCAGGTTATTTTAAAGCCATCCCCGGACGATGTGCAGGAATTGTATCTTGACAGCCTGAAGGCCATCGGCATTGACCCGGACAAGCATGATATACGTTTTGTGGAGGACAACTGGGAGTCCCCCACTCTTGGCGCCTGGGGGCTGGGCTGGGAAGTCTGGCTCGACGGCATGGAGATTACTCAATTTACCTATTTTCAACAGTGCGGCGGCATTGACTGCCGGCCGGTTTGCGCTGAAATAACCTACGGCCTGGAGCGGCTGGCAACGTTTATTCAGGGGGTGGACAGTGTTTTTGATATCACCTGGGTAGACGGCATCAGCTACCGTGACGTGCACCACCGGGGGGAAGTTGAGCATTCCCACTATAATTTTGAGCTGGCCGACACGGACATGCTGTTTAAGCTGTTTGATCTTTATGAGCAGGAGGCTTTAAGGGTGGTTGAGCAGGGTTTTGTGCTGCCTGCTTATGATCAAGTGCTGAAATGTTCCCACACTTTTAACCTGTTGGACGCCCGGGGCGCCATCAGCGTGACTGAGCGGACCGGGTTTGTCGCGCGGGTGCGGAACTTGGCCCGCGCGTGTGCCCAGGCTTACGTGGAACAGCGTGAAGCAATGGGCTACCCGCTGCTGAAGAAGGGGGCGGAATAAATGGCTGGCAATAGCAGTGATTTTTTATTGGAAATCGGAGTAGAAGAGATGCCCGCGCGATTTTTAGACCCGGCCCTGGCCGAGTTGAAAGATTTGGCCGCGGCGGCTCTCAAAGAACAGCGGCTGGAATTTATCAAAGTTGAGACTTATGGCACACCACGGCGCCTAACCCTGTTTGTGGAGGGGCTGGCTGAAAGCCAGGCGCCTTTGGAGACAGAGGCAAAAGGGCCGGCCGTTAAGGTGGCCTATAACCCGGACGGGACACCCACCAAGGCAGCTGAGGGCTTTGCCCGAGGTCAAGGAGTGCCTGTGGCTAGCCTGGTTCAGAAAACAGTCGGGAAGGTTGATTACGTATTTGCGGTCAAGCGGGAGGCAGGCAGACAGGCTGTGGAGGTGCTGCCGCTTTTAGCGCCTGCCCTGATTGCCGGGCTCCATTTTCCAAAGCCCATGCGCTGGGGTGATTTGGAAATCCGGTTTGCCCGGCCGATTCGCTGGATTGTAGCGCTGTTTGGCAGCGATATAGTGCCCTTTGAGTTTGCCGGCCATCAAGCGGGTCGGGCCACTGCCGGACACCGCTTTTTAAGCAAAGGACCGATTGAAGTTTCCTCCCCAGCGGAATACTTTGAAAAAATGCGCCAGTCCTTTGTCATGGTTGACCCGCGGGAACGCCGGGAGACCATTTGGCGCCAGGTACAGGAACTGGCCGCTTCGGCAGGCGGAAAGATAGAGCAGGATGAAGACCTGCTCAATGAAGTAAACAACCTGTTGGAATACCCGACTGCCCTAATGGGTGACTTCAGCCCGCAATACTTAAATTTGCCCAAAGAGGTGCTGGTGACCGAGATGCGGGAGCACCAGCGCTATTTTCCGGTGACCAGCGCCGGGGGTGGCCTGTTGCCCAAATTTATTGCCGTCAGAAACGGTGGGGCGGAGTATATTGAGATTGTCATGGCCGGCAACGAAAAGGTGCTGCGGGCGCGTCTAGCTGATGCAGACTTTTTCTTCAAGGAGGATCTAAAGGCACCCTTGGTGGAAAAGGTGCCGGCTCTCAAAAAAATTGTGTTTCAGGAAAGCCTTGGCAGTATTTATGACAAGGTTGTCCGGGTCAGTGAATTGACGGAATATCTGGCCGGGGTGCTGGGTGCAGACGAGCAGGAGAAAAAATGTGCCCTGCGGGCAGCCTACCTGGCCAAAGCCGATTTGGTTACCAACATGGTGTATGAGTTTCCCGAGCTGCAGGGCGTTATGGGCCGGGAGTATGCTGAGCGGTCCGGGGAAGGACCTGGTGTGGCTACAGCAATATATGAACATTACCTGCCCCGCTTTGCCAGTGACGACCTACCCGGTACTATCGCCGGTAGAATGTTGAGCATTGCGGATAAAATGGATAATATTGTCGGGTGTTTTGCCATCGGCATTCAGCCGAGCGGCTCTCAAGACCCATATGCCTTAAGACGGCAGGCCCTGGGCATCAGCCATATCCTGTTGGCCGGGGGTATTAAGCTGTCACTAGAGAAAACGGTGGAAAAAGCCTACCGGTGTTATGAAGGTAAAGTTAGTCTTAAGCTTAGTCTTGGAGAAGTAACGAAGGATGTCGCCGAGTTTTTTAAACACCGGCTTAAGGGCATTCTGGAAGATCGTGGTTTTCACTACGATACTGTGGAAGCGGTCCTTGCCTCGGGTTGCGACGATTTCAGCGATGCCTTCAAAAGGGTGCAGGCGCTGGCTGATTTCCGGAGTGATCCAGCCTTTGACAATCTGTTGACCGCTTTTATCCGCGCGAACAACCTCTCCAAGAAAACAGTAAATATACACATTGATCCGGAGCGTCTGGTGGACCCTTCGGAGAAGATACTTTTTGAATCCCTTGACAGTGTACGGGGAAAGGTGGAAAAGTATCAGGCTGACCAGGACTACCGCTCCCAATTAGCAGCAATTGCTGCCTTGCAGGAACCGCTGGACCGGTTCTTTAATTCGGTTATGGTGATGGTGGATGATCAGCCGGTGCGTGAAAACCGCCTGGCCCTCCTGCTTAACCTGGCGGCACTGGTTAAGCAAGTGGCTGACTTGAGTAAAATAGTTGTTGATGCAAAATAATATTTCACGGCCCGCCGGGTGGACCTGAATGGCATTTCCGGCCGCCCGGCGTCAAAAAGGCCCAATACCCTAAGATATTCGGTTAATTTATTGGTCTGAGATCGTACCGCTGCCTATATTTTTATGATGACCGCTGATCTCGATTAGGAAATCGAAATAATTGATTTGAACTGATCACCGGTTGCGGGGAGGTTGTATTGCCCGTTGCCATGGTATATATTTAATATAAGTTAATTAGTTTATAAAATTTATTAGTGCTCTCTTAAGGGGCGATGGTTTTGGAGCTAACCGGCCGACAAAATGCCATTTTAGAAATCGTTAAAAGTATGGGGCCAATAACCGGCGAGCAAATTGCAGAAAAATTATCTTTGACCAGGGCGACCTTACGGCCTGACCTGGCCATTTTAACTATGTCCGGGCTGCTTGAGGCCCGGCCGAGAGTAGGGTATTTCCACAGCGGCAAGTATCCCCAGCAAATTGTAGCAAAAAAAGTGCACAGTATAATGGTGGCCGATATCAAATCAGTTCCGATTGTGGTGTCAGAAAAATGTTCGGTTTATGATGCGGTGGTCACTATGTTTATAGAGGATGTTGGTACCCTGTTCGTCGTCAAAGAAGGAGGGCTCTTAGAGGGTGTCATCTCCCGTAAGGATTTGCTCAAGACCACACTTGGCGGGCAGGATATTCAGAAACTGCCGGTGGGGGTGGTAATGACCCGCATGCCCAATGTTTTGTTTACTCAACCGGAGGAGTCAGTTTGGTCGGCAGCCTGGAAGTTAATTACCCATGAAGTTGATGCCCTGCCGGTTGTACGCAAGGTCACACTGCCGGATGGCAGTGATGACTATGAGGTGGTTGGGCGCTTAAGTAAGACTAATATCACCCGGCTATTTGTGGAATTAGGTGAAGGAAACTAAGGAGGAGTTGTTATTTCCACCGATAATGGTCTGAAACCGGTTATTTATATTATTTCCGACTCGGTTGGTGATACTGCTGAGTTGGTAGTCCGTGCTGCTGCCAGCCAGTTTAACCAGGAGGCAGTTGAAATTCGTCTGGCGCCTTATGTCAACGATCCCGGAGAAATACCGGAGATAGTAGAGGAAGCCTGCAACTTCAACAGCCTGATCGCCTATACTCTAGTAATTCCGGGTTTGCGGGAAAAACTAGTTATAGAAGCAAAAAAGCACGGTATTCCAGCCCTGGATCTGATGACCCCTATGATCGAAGCAATAGCCTCGGTAATCGAGCAAAGCCCGAAATGGGAGCCTGGGCTGGTGCGAAAAACTGATGAAGAGTACTTCCGCAAGGTTGATGCTATTGAATTTGCCGTAAAATGTGATGATGGGAAAGACGCACGGGGCATTACTATGGCAGATCTGGTGATCATCGGTGTGTCCCGGACTTCCAAGACGCCATTATGCATGTACCTGGCCCACAAAAGGATTAAGGCGGCCAACCTTCCCCTGGTTCCCGAGGTATCACCGCCCGAAGAGATCTTCCGGCTGCCGCATCATAAGTTGATCGGGTTGAGAATTCATCCTCAACAATTAATGGAGATCAGGCGGGAGCGTTTAAAAACCCTTGGCATCACTGCTAATGCCGGCTATATCAGCATGGAGCGGATAAATGAGGAGTTGTCATACGCCGAGGACATTATGAACAGGACTGGTTGCGCGGTTATAGATATAACTAACAAAGCGGTTGAAGAAACCGCCAACAAAGTGCTGGAAATATACTTCAAAGGGGCAAGGCCAGGCTTGTAAAAACGATGCGTTTCTTAAATGGTGTGCGTCACCCTATACATAGCAATACCGAATAGGACGGAAAGCTCTGAAATACAAAAGAATGAAAGCAGGAAAGAAGAACTTTCCAGAGGGCAGCAGCGCTGGTGAAAATTTTCGCAGCATGATGTCTTTTTGTGCATCCCAAAAGATAGACCTATTTTCCGGTACTTGAGTCAGGCCTCCGGTAGCCATGCGATAAACATGTCATTGTCAGGCGCCAACTAAGCGGTCGCAATTTTATTTGCAGGGTCGGACGTGTATCCGCCAAATTATATTTTAATTCCCCTCAATAATTTTTCAGTTAGCCACCTCTTACAAAACCTCACGTAAGTATTTTCACTTAAAACAAAAAATCCCTAAAAAAATGTTGTGAAATTTTCTGTTTGATGGGAAGGATAATATAGGTAGCAATGACGAATTTATATAACATATGAGTAAAAATGCTTTGTTATTTTTTTTTATAGAGGGTGTAACCTAGAACAAAGAATTGTTTTAAGTTGAATGATGCAATTTTAATCGGAAAGGGGATTCCTATGTATAGTAACAAGGCCGTTGCACAATGGGTTGAAGAAATGGCCAAGCTCACTAAGCCGGATAAGATAGTCTGGCTCGATGGTTCTGATGAGGAAAGAATAAGGTTGACTGAAGAAGCGGTCAGTACCGGAGAAATAAAGTATCTTAATCAGGAAAAGTATCCGGGCTGTTTATACCACCGGACAGCAAAAAATGACGTGGCCAGGGTTGAGCACCTCACTTTTATTTGTTCAAGAAAAGAAGAAGATGCAGGTCCCACCAATAACTGGATGGTGCCTGCGGAAGCATATGAAAGAGCAGGCAAGATTTTTGACGGATCGATGCGGGGCCGGACGATGTATGTTATTCCCTACATTATGGGGGTAAAAGGTTCACCCTTCAGCAAGGTAGGCATTGAGTTAACGGACAGCATCTATGTTGTTTTAAATATGCGTATTATGACCACTATGGGCAAAGAAGCAATGGAACAGCTGGGGGACTCCGATTACTTCGTTAAAGGTCTCCACTCAAAAGCGGATTTGAACGTAGATAGACGTTACATCATGCACTTTCCTGAGGACTATACCATCTGGAGTGTGGGTTCTGGTTACGGTGGAAATGTTTTGTTGGGCAAAAAGTGTTTTTCACTGCGTATAGCCAGCCATATGGCCAGGGAAGAGGGCTGGCTGGCCGAGCATATGCTGATCCTGGGCATTGAAGATCCACAGGGGAAAGTATCCTATGTTGCCGCTGCTTTCCCCAGCGCCTGCGGCAAAACCAACCTGGCAATGTTGATCCCGCCCCTAGCCTTAAAAGGTTACAAAGCATGGACGGTTGGCGATGATATTGCGTGGATGAGGATTGGTGAAGACGGCCGCCTGTGGGCAATTAACCCGGAGGCGGGCTTTTTCGGAGTTGTTCCCGGCACCAATAGCAAAACTAACCCTAACGCGCTAATCGCGGCTTCGAAAAATACCATTTACACGAATGTGCTCGAGGGGCCGGACGGAACTATCTGGTGGGAAGGGCTGGATCAGGATCCGCCGGCACAAGGTATAGACTGGAAAGGCGACCCCTGGACACCTGAAAGCGGCACACCAGGCGCCCATCCGAATTCACGTTTTACTGCTCCAGCGGAACAGTGCCCATCAATTTCACCGGAGTGGCGTAATCCCAAGGGAGTGCCTATCTCAGCCTTGATCTTCGGCGGGCGGCGGGCTAGAGTGGCCCCACTGGTGTACCAGTCCTTCAACTGGCAGCACGGGGTGTTTGTAGGCGCTACGATGGCTTCCGAAACAACTGCTGCCGCAACGGGCGAGGTGGGTGTAGTGCGCCGTGACCCAATGGCCATGCTTCCCTTCTGCGGTTACCATATGGGTGACTACTGGCAGCACTGGCTGGACATGGGCAAAAAGATCCCCAATCCACCGAAGATTTTCCATGTGAACTGGTTCCGCACAGACGAAAATGGCAAATTCCTGTGGCCAGGTTTTGGTGAAAACTTGCGGGTACTGAATTGGATCATCTCCCGCTGTGAGGGCAATGGTGAGGCTACTGAGAGCCCGATCGGCTATATTCCAAAGGCGGATGCCCTTAACCTGGAGGGGCTGGATTTACCGGCTGGTACAATAGAGTCTCTACTTGATGTTGATCGGGAAGTCTGGAAAGACGAGTTGGCCGGGCAGTTGCCCTTCTTTGAGAAATTCGGAGATAAATTACCAAAAGAAATAAAGGACGAGCATCAGGCTACTTTAGATCGCCTGAATCGTTAAAAAATTAATAGCTAAATTGTTATGCAGCGAACCCCGGTTTTTGATGAGCCGGGGTTCGCTGTCTTCCTTTAAGTCGTTATGCTGATTAATAGTATATTTTAATAACATCTTCATCCTGTACAACTTTGCAGCCAAAAAAATCGCTAACCACCTTTAATGGAATCAGCACTCGATTGCCCATTATTGGAGGTGAAATCTCGAGCTTAACGGCTGCACCATTAATGTAACATATATTGTTTCCTACTATAAGCTCCATAACCTGGTTATCTTTGGTTGCCACCACCTTTTGTTCTGCAGGCACCCAGTCTACCTTTGCCCCCAGTGCTTCAAAAATTGCCCTCAGGGGAACAAGTGTAAGATCATCTGCAATTACCGGCGGCGTATCAAAGTCCAGCAAGTTTTGCTCAAGAAGAATTTGTATTTTGGGAACCACAATTATTTCCAAAATGTAGGTTTTTAATGGCATTACAGATTCCCAAGGCCTGCTGTACCAAAGGGTGATTGATGTTTCCCCGGTGTTTTTTGCCAAATAAGTCCAGTTTTCTTTTCCCCCGGCGCCAACCACAGGCGGCCCTTCAATAACTTGTATCTCCTGATAAAAGTGCCCCGTTTCTTCGAGCAGGCTGGCGTCCGGCTTTGATTGGTATTGCCACGAATAGCCGGTGGACGGATTGCTGTCAAGCGATAAATTCAATGATTGTCCCTCTTGAAGGCACCATGCTTCCCCGTTATTAATTTCACTAACATTAATCTGGCTGGCATTAGCGCTGGCAGTGGCGGTTAAACAAAATATTAGCAGAAAAGATAACAAATGTTTGTTCATACGAACACTCCTTTTTATTTTTTGACGTAAATTGGTTTGTATTGGTTCATTATATATTAAAAATATTGAGAACTTAATCGATTAGTTTCTTATTCAGACATAGTATGGGAACAAATCCAGCGGAAGTAATGGATGAATATAAAGTTGTTAAGGCAGATTAAATAATAAATGATCTTTTGAAAAATGTGATCAGGAGGTGAAAGCTATGGCGATCCGGAAATAGGGTGTGGGAAAAATAATGAAAATAGCGGTAGAGTTGGGTCGTGCAGTTAAACCCGGTTTGCTGATTGGTGTCTGCGGGGAACATGGTGGTGAGTCGGAATCTATTGAATTCTACCATTTAGTCGGCTTAAACTTTGTGAGCTGCTCACCCTTCCGGGTGCCCGTAGCCCGTCTGGCGGCAGCCCAGGCCAGGCTAAAAAACAAAGTGGATGAAAAACATGGTTTCGGGTATTTGAAGGTGGCGGTCTACAATCAAATCAATCTAAAACAGGGGGGCTGCCAAATGGCCTCCCTAATTATTATTGAAGATCTTGATCATTCGAAAAAATTAATAGCGACGAAATTTCTTGTTACTCAGAGCAGGATATTATAGGTAGCGATGACGAATAACTTACCTCCGGAAGATATAATGAGGTGATTGCTGTTGCGGAAGATGAGATTATTTGTGGCGGTTAATTTTCCAGATCAAGTCAAGGCGAAGCTGGGACTTATCGTAAAAGAACTACGCCGGCTTCCGTCCGACATAAAGTGGGTGGATGAGCAGAACGTTCATCTTACTGTCCAGTTTCTTGGAAATGTCCCGGAGACTCTGGTTTCCGCAATTATTGATAACTTAAACTGCTCAGTTGCCGGTATAGCTCCCTTTAAACTAAATTTGGGCGGGGTTGGAGTGTTTCAATCTGTGGAGAGGCCCCGGGTGCTATGGATGGGCATTTCAGGGGATACTGCCGCGCTGGCCAGGCTGCATGCTCAAGTACAAAAAGGGCTCGGGCAGCTTGGTTTTGAACCGGAGAGGCGCCGGTTTTCCCCTCATCTTACTTTAGGTCGAGTACGGTCAAGCCTTGGCTTTTCAGCTATTATTGAAAGGGCAAAGAAACTGGTGGCCAAAGAGGGTGAACTGGGCCTGATCAATGTTGCTTCAATTGAATTGATGCTCAGTGAATTAAGCTCACGCGGTCCCAAGTATACTGTTCTGTCCAGAATTCCACCGGTGGGTTCAACCCTGTTAAATGATTGAGCCGGTTATTACATAGAGAATAAATTTAACTCTTGAAACAGTAAGTTAGAGGTGGATGATGGATATCCGACTGCGCGCCGAAGAAGTTGAGCGAAGGATGCTTGTTTCCTGTGCCGCCTTGAGCAGTTCTACCCGGGGCAGGGTTGTTGAAGAAGAGGAATGTGTTGTTCGTACGGCTTATCAACGTGACCGGGACCGGATCATTCATTCCAAAAGCTTTCGCCGGCTTAAGCATAAGACCCAGGTTTTTATTAGTCCAGAAGGTGACCATTACCGGACCAGACTTACCCATACCCTGGAGGTGGCCCAAATTGCCCGTACAGTAGCACGTGCGCTCAGGCTAAATGAGGACCTTGCCGAAGCGATTGCACTGGGTCATGATCTAGGGCATACTCCTTTTGGCCATGCCGGTGAAGCAGCCCTGAACAGGTTAATTGAGCCTGGTTTCAGACATAATGAGCAAAGCCTGCGCGTTGTTGACCTGCTGGAGGGAGGCCAGGGGCTTAATTTGACCTGGGAGGTCCGGGACGGCATTTTAAACCATACCGGACCAGTAAGACCGGCCACTTTAGAAGGCCAGATCGTAAAAATCGCCGACCGCGTCGCGTACATTAATCATGATATAGACGATGCTATCCGGGGAGGTGTCCTCACCCTGGCCCACCTCCCCGGGGAAAGCGTTGAAATCCTGGGAAGCAAACACCGTGAGCGGATCAATAATATGGTGCTGGACTTGATCCAAACAAATTATAACGAGTCAAAAATGATCCGGATGAGCCCCCCAGTCCAGGCCGCCACAGACCAGCTGCGAGGATTTCTGTTCCAACATGTTTATTTAGGCGCACGTGCCAGGCGCGAAGAAACCAGAGCGCATCATATTATTGAGCATCTATTTTATAAATTCCAGGAATGTCCGGAAAATTTGCCCGGTGAATACCTTGAGCGGGCCAAAACAGATGGTACGCAGCGCGCCGCCTGTGATTATATTGCGGGAATGACAGACCGGTTTGCAATCAGGACCTACCAGAAACACTTTTTGCCGGTGTCCTGGGTGGAATGAGCTGTGGTTAAGTGTTACATATTCTGGTAATAATATTTGAAGCGTAATAATCTAAAATATTGTCGTCTGTCTGGCAGGGGAATTGCAAGTTTTAGCGAATATTTTTTTAACAAAAGTAATTATTAGTCGTAATTTTACTAACCGTTGGAAAAGCTCATAAATTTGTTTCACATTGGTTATATTGAAGGTGGTCAGGGTGGGCTATATTTCTGATGAATTAATTGAAACAGTCCGCCTGCAATCAGATATTGTTGAGGTGGTTTCCCGGTACGTTCAGCTTAAGAAAAAGGGCAAATATTTCACCGGCTCGTGTCCTTTTCACCAGGACAGCACACCTTCGTTTACTGTAACGCCGGACAAGCAGATTTTTCACTGTTTTGGCTGTAATACCGGCGGGAATGTCTTTAAATTTTTGATGCTTAAGGAAAACCTTACTTTTGTTGAAGCTGTGAGCCAACTGGCGCAGCAGGCCGGAATTGCCATCCCGGTTAACGAAAGCCCTCATGAGCGTGAAAAGGAGCACCGGTGGAGCCGGTTAAGGCAAATCAACAGCCTGGCCATGGATTATTTTTTTAATATCTGCCAGCGCCATGATGCAGCTGCCGGGGCCAGAAAATATTTAACTGGTCGCGGGTTATCCAGGGAAATTTTAGAACGTTTTCAGGTGGGCTACGCCCTGCCGGGCTGGGATTCTTTGCTGTCACATCTAAAGGGGAAAGGTTACCAGTCTCAAGAAGTGGCTGAAGCCGGGCTGGCTATTAAAACGGAAAAAGGAAAATATTATGACCGCTTTCGCCAGCGCATAATTTTGCCTGTTTGGGACGCTGCCGGCCGGGTGGTCGGGTTTGGCGGGCGAGTTCTTGATCAATCCCTTCCAAAATATATTAATACCCCTGAAACCGCGCTATTTAACAAAGGCCGTCTGCTCTACGGACTTCATCAGGCCAGAAGCGCAATTAGGGAAAAGGGCTATGTTATTATCATGGAAGGATATATGGATGTAATCACTGCCCACCATTATGGCATCACTAATGCGGTGGCATCACTCGGCACCAGCCTGACCAGAGACCAGGGCAAGCTGATGATGAATTACAACAGAAATATTGTACTCGCTTATGACGCTGACGCGGCAGGTGTCGCCGCTACCATGCGGAGCTTAGACCTGCTGCAGGAACTTGGTTGCCTGGTCCGGGTTGTAAAAATACCCGACGGAAAAGACCCTGACGAATTTTTACGAAAGCATGGTTATCAGCCCTGGGAAAATTTAATAGACCAGGCGCCTTCATTAATTGAATATAAATTACAGCAAGCATTTAATAATAGACCGGTTAAAACTGTGTCTGATAAATTGGAAATTATGCATCAGGTGTTTCCCAGCGTGGCCGGACTGAAAAGTGAAGTGGAAGTGGAAGAGAGCCTGAAAGCAATCACCCGGTTCCTAAATTCAAGTCCGGAAGCAGTTAGAGGTGAATTTAAAAGATTTAAGGCAATTAAGGGAAAAAAATGGTCAAATACGGATGATATTGTTAAAATTAAGCATAATAGAATAAATGATACTAAGAAAGCGAGCGCACGAGAAAAAGCAGAGGCAGGCCTTTTACGCCTGATTCTGGAGGAACCGTCCTTAGTTGCTATTGTCATGGAAAAACTAGGCCCCGTGCCTTTCAGCATAAATAGCTATTATAAATTATTGCAAAAAGTTCAAGAAGCTTTTAATAGACCTGTTTACCAGCCAGCAGAACTTTTTAACTATCTTGGGGATGATGAGCAAACTTTGTTAAGCTACTTGTTAACCCGCGAAATTCCCGGGGAAGACCGGGTCCAAATGATTAACAGCTACGTGGAGTTCATCAGTCGCTGCAACCGGCAGGAACGCAGAAGAATGCTTTTGCAGAAAATAAACGAAGCGGAAAAATCCGGCGAGCATTGGCTATATCATAACTTATGGAATGAATATATTCTTTTGCGGGGAATTGCTGAGGCTGAACGACTGGGTGATCGAGAGCGTACCGCAAGCTTGTTGCAGGAATATCAACAATATTTAAAGAAAGATACATGGAAGCACCCTAGAGAGGGGAGTGACGGCAGCTGAGGGACGAAATCAAAATAGAGTGTGTTAAGGAACTTATTGAAAGAGGCCGGAAAAGCGGAGTTCTGACTTACAACGAGATTATGGACAGCCTCCAGGGGACGGATATTACCCCTGAGCAAATTGATGATTTTTACGAAAAACTAGCCAGCATGGGTGTGGAGATAGTCCCGGAGGTACCTGAAGAACAGCTTGAAAGCGCAGCAATTGAAGTAGCTGCCGAAGAGACAGAAGTAGATCTATCCATCCCTGAAGGCGTTGGTATTGATGACCCCGTACGCATGTACCTTAAAGAAATCGGCCGCGTTCCACTCCTTACCTCTGAAGAGGAAGTAGATTTGGCCAAGCGCATGGAAAATGGCGATGAAGAGGCGAAAAGAAGGCTGGCAGAAGCCAATCTACGGCTTGTGGTCAGCATCGCCAAACGTTATGTGGGCAGGGGGATGCTGTTTCTGGACTTGATTCAGGAGGGCAACCTCGGGTTGATCAAAGCGGTAGAAAAATTTGACTACCGTAAAGGGTATAAATTCAGCACTTATGCCACCTGGTGGATCCGCCAGGCGATCACCAGGGCGATAGCGGATCAAGCTAGGACGATCCGGATCCCGGTGCATATGGTGGAAACCATCAATAAGCTGATTCGGGTTTCCAGACAGCTTCTGCAAGAGCTGGGCCGGGAACCAAGCCCCGAGGAAATCGCCAAAGAGATGAATATTTCCGAGGATAAAGTCCGGGAAATAATTAAAATTGCCCAGGAGCCGGTGTCCCTGGAAACTCCCATTGGTGAGGAGGAAGACTCCCACCTGGGTGATTTCATTGAGGATCATGAAGCCAGGGCTCCAGCCGAAGAGGCGTCCTTCACTCTTTTGCGCGAGCAGCTTGATGAGGTATTGAAAACTTTAACTGACCGCGAGCAGAGGGTATTAAGGCTGCGCTTCGGTCTGGACGACGGCCGGGCGCGGACGCTGGAAGAAGTTGGACAGAAGTTTGGTGTTACCAGGGAGCGGATCAGGCAAATTGAAGCCAAAACCCTCCGGAAACTGCGACATCCCAGCCGCAGTAAAAAGCTAAAGGATTACTTAGAATAAATTCATAATAAAAAAGTTGACGAAAAGTACAAATTACTTTATAATAATAACTACCGATGTTCCTCGATAGCTCAACGGTAGAGCAACCGGCTGTTAACCGGTAGGTTGTAGGTTCGAATCCTACTCGGGGAGCCATTTTTGGGCCCATAGCTCAACGGTAGAGCATCCGGCTCATAACCGGCTGGTTCCAGGTTCGAATCCTGGTGGGCCCACCATGAGGCGCAAATAAGTCAGCTCATAAAGAATGGTCAACATAGCGCAACACAATGAATTACACAATGACTTATGCGCGAGACTGATGACCGAATCGGCCCCTTGGTCAAGCGGTCTAAGACACCGCCCTTTCACGGCGGTAACATGGGTTCGAATCCCGTAGGGGTCACCAAATACGGGCGATTAGCTCAGCTGGGAGAGCGCCTGCCTTACAAGCAGGATGTTGGCGGAACGAGCCACCCCAAACATGTACTAATTGCATTAAATAATGGGAGCATAGCTCAGCTGGGAGAGCACCTGCCTTACAAGCAGGGGGTCAGCGGTTCGAACCCGTTTGCTCCCACCACTAAAAAGAACAATGTTGCACCGGAATCATGTTCCGGTGCAACATTGTTTTTGATGCCGAAAAAATCAACCTCAACATGCTCCCGATACACATTTATTTTCCTGATAACTTGCCGGAGAGACATATGTTTTTCTTTCTCATTGAATATGCTCCATGTGTCACGTAATGCCCTAATTCCAGATAAAACAAAGTTAACTTCTTCAAATCTTCTGCCTGGTTTATTTTTGATATTTCCTCAAGGTATTCCGTGTTTATTCTAATAAACTTGTTCGGAATAACCAAAATATGGCTGCGTTGTTAATGTGAAGGCCTATAACTGAAAACTACCTTATTTCATCAATAACAGACGGATTATCAAACTTGGGTGAATTTACAAGGTTGGAAACCCTGTAAGATACTATTGGACCGCGGTAGGGATGCAGCAGTTTTTTCAGACTGCTGGGTTCATCTGATTCCAGCCAAGTTCTGTAATCGCTTTCTTTGGATAGTATAACAGGCATTCGGTCATGAATTTCCCGTATAAAGTCATTCGCCCGGGTAGTGATGATACTGCACGAATGGACATCATTACCTTCCGGGGAACTCCACTGGCCCAGATGCCCG